>CALMQD010000100.1 GCA_937871415.1 uncultured Phycisphaerales bacterium
GCCCGGAAAGCCGGGTCGCCCGTCCTGCCCGCTGTTCCATTTCGTCCCCCCGTCGCACCCCCAGCAGTTCGGGTTGAACACGCGATGCGGCTTGTTCCAGCAATCGGGACGCTTGATCCAGAGTTCGAACGTCTCGATGAGGTCGCACCCGCCCAGCGCCGGGTCGCCCGTGTCGCTCGCCGGCGCCGCTTCGCCCCGCGCCAGCGCAGCGCCGGCCCACACCGCCAGCACGGCCACGACGCTTCGGAGCAGCAACACGCAGTTCACGCGGGCAAGATCCATGTGTTCGGGGTTCCCGGTTGGGTGGAACGGCGAAGCACCCGGCTTGGCGGTCCCCAAAGGCGGGCCGACCACGGCCGGACAACGAACAAACGCTCGGTTGTGCTGTGCCAGGGTCCAAGGGCCATGGCAACGGGTTGGGCCGCTGTGCGGCGGCGGTCACGAGATCGGAAGATCGGGCTCGACTTGTGCAAGATGTAACCGCAATCGGACAGTCATGCAAGCCCGAAGTGCTCGCAAGGCGCGTTGCGCTCGCCCGGAACGCCCAAGACGGGTCGCTCTCTCGCCCGCGCGCCCGCTCGCCGAGATTCCCCGCGTCCGATAGGCCGCCCCGCGGGTTATCCACACACGACATCTTGAGACACCCATTCAAGCACCACGAGACTTGGGCCCCGACGTGCCGGCGGTGTCCGCGCGGTTCTACACTTGGCGTCGCGATTCACCCGGGAATTCGCGTGCAGGCGGCACGTCCCGTGGGTGAAACGCGTCAGAGTCGGACTGTGGCAACGGGGGCGGGGTGGGAGATGTGTCCATGAAGGTCATTTGCGATCGCGGTGCGCTGCTCGATGCCGTCAATCTCGTCGCCGCTGTGGTGCCTTCGCGTTCACCCACGCCGGCCCTCTCGTGCGTGAAACTCGTCGCGACCAAGGGCCCGGGCCAGCCCGGCCTGCTCACCCTCAGCGCCACCGACGCCGAGACCAGTCTGCACATCGCGCTCTCGGCCGTCGACGTCCAGAAGCCCGGACAGGTCGCCGTGCCCGCCGACAAACTCCGCGCGATCATCGCCGCCGAGGACGGCGAGGCCACGCTCACCCTCGAAACCGACGGCGGCACCGCCGAACTCTGCCACATCAAGGGTCAGAACGCCCACTTCCGCGTCTTCGGGTTCCCCGCGGCCGATTTCCCGCCCATGCCCGATTTCGCCGCGACCGTCGCCGGGGCCGCCGGCGCCGAGCCCGCCAAGAGCGTCTTTTCCCAGCAGGCCGGCACCCTGCTCGATCTGGTCAGCAAGACCATCTTCGCCACGGCGCGCGAGACCTCGCGTTATGCCATCAACGGCGTGATGCTCAAGCGCGAGGGCAAGAAGCTCGAGATGGTCGCGACGGACGGACGCCGCCTGGCGCTCTGCAAGAGCAATATCACCGGCGCGACCAAGGACTCCGCCGGCGGCGCGGTCACCTGCATCGTGCCGACCAAGGCGCTGAACATCCTCGCCAAACTCGTGCGCGACGACGAGGACATCGTCCGCATCGCCGTCACCGATTCACGCATCTTCTTCGCGTTCGAGGACGCGGTCTCTTCCGCCGCCGGCAAGGGCGAGAAGGGCGACAAGGCCGGCGGCGCGGGCGGGGGCTCGCCCCGCGCCGTGCTCACCAGCTCGCTCGTCGAGGGCACCTTCCCCCCGTACGAGGACGTCATCCCGCGCGACCAGGACAAGAAGATCACCGCCTCCCGCGACCTCCTCGGCTCGGCCGTCCGCAAGGCCGCCGTCCTCACGAACGAGGAATCCCGCGGCGTGCGCATGAGTTTCTCGAAGGACAACAAGCAGCTCAAGCTCTCCAGCCGCGCGCCCGAGATGGGCGAGAGCGAGATCAGCGTCGACCTCGAGGGCTACGAGGGCGAGGACATCGAGATCTCCTTCAACCCCACGTTCATCGCCGACGTCCTCAAGGTCGTGCCCGACCCCGAAGTCATCGTCGAACTCAAGGCGCCGAACAAGCCCGGGCTGATCAAGACCCCCGGCGGCGAGTTCGTCTACGTCGTGATGCCCGTGAACCTGCCCGGTTGACCAGGCGAGTCCGCTCACCCTCCGCCAATCGCCATGGACAGCCGCCATCGCCTGCCGACCGACACCGACGACGGGATGCTCGTCATCATCTCCGGCCCCTCGGGCGCTGGGAAGACGACCATCACCCGCGCCGTCGAGCGCTCGATCCCGGGCTCGGTCTTCTCCGTCAGCGCGACCACCCGCCCCAAGACTCCCGCCGACGTCGAGGGCGTCGACTACCACTTCGTCTCCGACGCCGAGTTCGACCGCATGGTCGGCGCGGGCGAGTTCCTCGAGTGGGTCAACCTCTTCGGCAAGAAGTACGGCACGCCGCGCGCCTGGGTGAACGAGCAGCTCGCCCGCGGGCGCCTGGTCATCCTCGAGATCGACGTCGTCGGTGCGCAGAAGGTCAAGCAGCAGATGCCCGAGGCCTTCGGCCTTTTCATCCTCCCCCCCAGCGAAGAGGTTCTGCTCGAACGCCTCCGCGCCCGCAAGCGCGAGGGCGAGGACGGCATCCAGAAGCGATTCGCCGAGGCTCGGCGCGAGATGCAGCAGGCCCGACAGTGGGGCATCTACGACAAGATGATCGTGAACGACCGGCTCGACGACGCCATCAACGAGGCGGTCTCTTGTGTCCGCGACGAACTGAACCGCCGCCGCTCGCGGGCCTGAACAAAGGCCTGGCCAGGCCGCTCACGCCGGGTCGCAACGGTTGATGTCGTCGATGAGCTGGCGCACCAGCCCGAACTTGTGGCGCGTGTGCGTGAAGCACAGGCGCGGCAGCTCGCGGTGATCGTCCTCGACCTCGTACGCGCCGCGCAGCGTCATCGCCCGCTTCCCGTCCGGCGCCGGCTTGATGAGCACCGCGTACTTCTCGCTCAGGCGCTCCACGTCCGCCGGCTTGATCGCGAACTTCAGCCGGATCACCAGGTCGTCCTTCACGTACCGCGACGAGTGGTAGATCCGGTAGAAGTGCAGGATGTGGTCGCAAGCCTCGCGCGGCGTGCGGCACAGCTTGTAGAGGCTCGTGTCCTCCGGGCTGATCCACCCGCGCGACAGCAGCATCTGCCGCATCGCCGCGTCGAACTGCTCCCAGAAGTTGCCCCCCTCGCCCTCGACGAGCACGATCGGGATCATCGAACTCTTGCCCGTCTGGATGAGCGTGAGCGCCTCGAAACTCTCGTCCATCGTCCCGAAACCGCCCGGGAAGAGGGCGACCGCCTCGGACTGCGACAGGAACATGAGCTTGCGCGTGAAGAAGTACCGGAAGTGGATCAGTTTGTTGTCCCCGGCGATCACCGGGTTGGTCGCCTGCTCGAAGGGCAGGCGGATCGCCACGCCGAACGACTTCTCGCGCCCCGGCCCCTCGTGCCCCGCCTCCATGATCCCGCCGCCCGCGCCGGTGATGACCATCCACCCCGCCGCGGCCATCAGGCTCCCGAACTCCTTCGCCGCGACGTAGTCCGGGTGGTCCTTGGGCGTGCGCGCCGAGCCGAAGATCGAGACCTTGTGCGGCTCGGGGTGTGCGCCAAAGACGCGGTACGCGTAGCGCAGCTCCTTGATCGCCGTCGTGATGAGTTTCAGTTCGCCCGTGTTGCGCCCGTCGGGGATCAGCTTCAACGCCGTCGTCATCGCGTCCTTGATCAGGCGCGCGTTGAACGACCCCGGCGCGCCCGCGCTCCCGCCCACCTTCGCGATGAGTTCGTCGAGCACGGCGGAGATCGCCGGATCGTCCGCCCGCTGCGTCGTCGGCGTTTCGATCACCTCGCCCACCGGCGGCGGCAGCGTGTTCGGCGAGGCGGGCGGGTCCAGTTCCTGACGGTTCGAAGCGGCGGACATAGGGGCGGATCGTAGCGGGCACGCTCGCCGCGAACGTCCGCCCTCCGCCGCCACCGCCGTTCTTTCACCAAAAACGCGGCCGGCGGGATTCGAACCCACGACCTGCGGTTTAGGAAACCGCCGCTCTATCCAGCTGAGCTACGACCGCGCAGTCATGCAACTTTAGCGCCGACCGAACGGGCCTGCATGCCGGCTCTCGGTCACAGCACCCGCGCCAGCACAAATCCTGCCACCAGCACGACCACGACGACCAGGATCCACAGGGGCGCTTTCCTCCCCACGCCGCCCCCGATCGCCAGGCCGCAGTGGTAGCAGACATCCACGTCGTCGAACACTTCCTTCCCGCAGTGCGGGCAGGTCTGCGTCACGTTGTTGAACCGTTCCACGTCGTCGGGGCTCGGGTCGTCGTCAACCTCGCGCACGGGCCGGGTTCAGGGACGCGAGACCACCTCGCCGCTGAGCGGCGCACGCCGAAGCCCGGCGTTCCGCGCCCCGCCGGCGCGGCCAGCGTTTGGTGAGTTCTGTTCGGCCCCAAGCGCCATCTGTTCGGCCCTTCCGGTTCGCTCCGATCGTCCAACCCACGCCGCGCCGGAAAGACTAACGCGCATCCTTCGCCGGCGGCGCCGCGTCCGGTGCGCCTGCGGGCGCGCCGCCGGCTCGATGCTCGCGCACCCGCTGCGGGAGGCGCTCGAAGTACTTCCTCAGCAGACGCTCGTATCGGCTCGACACCGCGCCGTCTTCCACCGCCCGCCGCGCCTGCTCCGCCGCCTGCTCCAGCCGTTCCGCCACCGGCGCAGGCAGCCCGCCCTCCTCCCCGCTCGAGCCCGCGCTCTCGGCCCCGCCGGCATCCGGGGCATCCGACGCCGCGGGACGCACCCGCGGGGGGGTGAACCACTCCGCGATCACCTGCTCCTCCGCGGGCCGGCGTTCGTCGTCCGATGCGTGCTCCCGCGCATCGACCGTTTCGGAGCGCCACTCCGACGCCGCCCGATCCCCCGCGCCCTGCTGTGCCCCGCGCCG
>CALMQD010000101.1 GCA_937871415.1 uncultured Phycisphaerales bacterium
GCCCGCTTGATTGGTCGCCGTGTCGGCGCCCGTCGCGTGGTTCCAGACTCCGGGCCGCCCGCCGATGTCGAAGGGGCTGGTGCGCCAAGCGCCGGCCCCGGCGCGTCCCCGCTGAGTCGTCGTGTTCACGGATGCTTCCCTGCCTTCCGATTCAGAACCGTTGGAGGCCTCGTCCCGAGGGCTCGTCGTCGAACCATCGCCCCGGGCACCGCCCGTCAGCGCTTGCGAAAGCGGCGCGGCCAGGAGTTGGCGCGCCCACCCGTCATGCTGCAATAGGGCCGCGTTGAGCGCGCGGATGTCCGCCCCCGCCGCCTGCGCCATCGCCGCTGAAACCGGCACACTCTTCGTAGCGCCTTGGATTTCCGAACCGCCCCCCGAACCGTCGCCCGACTGTTCGTCCGAACCCGACGCCGCCGCGGCAGACTCCGGCGTCTGCTCCTCTCCCTCCGGCGCTCCGTCGGCTCCTTCGGCCTCGTGTGTTGCCGAGGCTGGGTCCACACCCTCACCGGCGTCGGCGCCCGCGTCTCGGCTCTCCGCCGCGTCGCGCGATTCCGCCGCGCTCTCCGCCGCCTCGCGCACCGGGTGCGCACGCTCCTCCCAGTCCTGCGCGGCGGTCGCGCCGAGCCTGCGCGTCCGGTCCTGCAGAAGCGTGCCCGTCAGCGCCGCGTCGAACGGCGAACGCCGCCCCGCACGCCCCAATAGCCCGTCCACCCCCGAGCCCGTCGGGGAGCCCGGTCCGGCCGGCGTTGATCGCGGATTACCCAGGATTTGCAGCGGGGTTGGCGGCATTGGCGCTCGCGGGCGAAGGCTCCGACCCCGCGTCGGGCGACATCGCCACGCCGCGGGTCCGCAATCGCTCCAGCAATCCCGCTGCCACCGTCGGCGACTCTTTCGCGAACTCCGCCATGACTTTCGAGCGTTTGCCCTCGTCCATCCGGGCCAGGTAGGCGACCACCTGGTCCTGCTGCTGGTTGTCCAGCAGGGACTGGAGCATCGCCTTCGCGTCCTTGGCCTTCTGGCCTTCGAGAGTCGCCAGCGCGGTCTTGAACTGCGCTGCGCCCTCGATGTCCGCGTACCGCTTCTTCGCGTCCTCGAACTCCATCACCCGCTTCGCGAGCGCCGACTCGCGCTGCTCCAGGTTCGTCTGCAGCCGCAGCAGCGACTGACGCAGATCCTCCAGTTCACGCTGCTTCCGCAGCGTCGTCTGCACGTCCATGTCCTGTTTCTGCATCGACGCCGCGATCACCTGCGACGCCGGAATCGGCGGCTCGGCCATCTTCGCCTCGTGCGCCGCGGCCCGCGCCGCCTCCTCGGCCTTGGCCTGTTCGTCCGCCACCGCCGCCTTCACCTCCGCCTTCCCCACCCACCGCCGCTGGGGGTTCGCCCAGGGCTTCGACATCTACCAGGACCCCCTGCCCCGCGACCCGACGGTCCAGGACTGGCGCGACCAGCGCGCGGCCGATCAGGTGGTCGACGACGTGG
>CALMQD010000102.1 GCA_937871415.1 uncultured Phycisphaerales bacterium
CAGGCCGCGGCCTTGGCCGCCTTGCGCGTCGTGGTCTTGGTGGTGGTCGTCGGCGCGGCGTTGGTCGTGCGCGGATCGTTCTCCACGCGGAACCGGCCCACCAGCGCCTGGAGCTGCTCGGCCTTGGCCGAGAGCTGGTTGGCGGCCTCGGCCGACTGGGCCGCGCCCGCGCCGGCCTCCTCGGACGCCGCCGAGATCGACTGGATCATCCCGGCGACCTCGGTCGCGCCCTTGACGATCTGCTGCAGGCTCTCGCCCGCCGTCTCGGCCCGCGACACGCCGCTCTTGACCTGATCGACGCCCACGGTCATCCGCTCGACCGCACGCTGCGTCTCGGTCTGGATCGCCGTGATCGACCCGCCGATCTCCTCGGTCGCCTTCGTCGTGCGCTCCGCGAGCTTGCGCACCTCGTCGGCCACGACCGCGAACCCGCGCCCGTGCTCGCCCGCGCGGGCCGCCTCGATCGCGGCGTTGAGCGCGAGCAGGTTCGTCTGATCGGCGATGTCGTTGATGACCGCGATGATCTGCCCGATCTGCTGGCCGCGCTGGCCCAGCTCCGAGACGCTCTGGCTGCTCTCGGTCACCGAGCCGTTGAGTTCCTTCATCGTCTGCACGGTCTGGCTGACGATCTCGCCGCCCTGCGACGCGATCTGGCCCGACTGCTGCGCCGACTCGCTCGCCTGCGCCGCCTGGCGGGCCACCTCGCCCACCGACGCCGACATCTCCTCGCTCGAGGCCGCGATCTCCGTCGCCGCCGCCGCGACCTCACGCGTCGCGCCCGAGACCTGGCGGATGATGTCCTGCAGGTTGTCCATGAACTTGTCGAACCACTTGGCCAGCTGGCCGATCTCGTCCTCGCGCTGGATCTCGATCCGCTTGGTCAGGTCGCCCTCGCCCTGCGCGATGTCCTGCACCATCGCCACCAGGCGGTTCACCGGCTTGGTCAGCATCGAACGCAGGAAGAAGATGAACGCGAGGCTGCACCCCACCACCAGCGGGACCGTGTAGGTCATGCCGCCCGTCAGGAAGCCCGCCACCTGGTCGTCCATCGGCGACAGCGGCATCGAGACCTCGTACGCGCCGTGCATGTCGCCCGGCGTCCAGCTCTCCATCCGGAAGCCCAGAACGTCCTTCCCGTCGTAGTTCCCCTCGTCGTCCTTGCGGTCGTACTTCGCCGGGTCGCCGTGGCACGACATGCACGTCTCGTCGAGCTTGATCGCACGCATGAAGTGCAGCGTGTTGGTCTTCTCGTCGATCCGCCCGATCGTCTCCTTCCCGCCCGACTTCACCTGCGTCGTCAACTCGCGGAGCATCTGCTCGCGGAACGAACCCGCCTCCGGCTCGTTCTTCTTGTTGCGGGCGTCGAACGCCACCACGTGGAAGTCGATGTTCTCACGCTTCGCCGCCTTCTCCGCCGTCTGCCAGCCCACCACCACCGGGATCGCGCCGAAGAACTTCGTTTCCGAGTACGACTTGCCGTTCTTGATCTCCTCCTGCGCCTCGCCCACCAGCTTCGGCGTGTCGATCGCGCCCTGCGCCATCAACTGCGACGCGTGCGTCTTGGCCTCGTCCGCCACCGCGGTGAACGCCGCGGCCTTGTCCATCAGCGCTTCCTGCGCGTCCTGCCGGTAGCCCTTGGTGAACACCACGTAGTTCACCGCGACCACCGCGATCATCGCGAACAGACACATCGCGATCAGTTTCGTCGACAGACTCATCGATGACAGCAGCTTCATGTTCGTCGCCTCCATGTGTTGGCCGCCTGGTGCCGGCGGCGCGCGCCCGCTCAGACTTTGACCGGGCAACGCGTCAAGGGATCGACGAGTCCGACCTCCGATTCCACCCGCACAACCCGCATTGCCGCGGGTATCCCCCTATATCCCGAATCCGCCCATCCGACCGTGGGATTGACCTGATGCGATTCTTGCGCTCCCGGGCCGACAAACGCGTCGATATCGGACGCGCAGGCGACGCCCCGCGCAGCCGCGAAACGGCTCCAGCCGCGAAACCGCACCAGCCGCTCTTCAACCCGCGCCCCGCCCGCGCGTCAGCGTTCTTCCCCGGACCGGATCGCCCACGACCAGCCGAGCGCGGGGTCGAGGACCGTCGCGCTCCGCACCGACCCCGCCGTCAGTTGCCGCGCCAATCGGTCCATCGCCGCTCGCTCGCGCACCGTGCGGATCTCGCGCCGCAGGTCGTCGCGCACCCGGTCAAAGTCCACCCCCGCGCCCGGGATGCGCTCCTCGACCTTCACGATCGCGTACCCCTGCACCAGCGGCCGCTCCGCCCCATCCGCCCCGGTCGCCGGCCCGGGCCACGAGACGCTCACCGCGTCCGACACCGCGCCGGTCGCCAGACCCGCGAACACGTTACGGATCGCCGCCGGGTACCGCGGATCGCTCGGCGAGACGGGCTCGATCAGCCCGCCGCGCGCCGCCGAAGGATCCACCGAAACCTCCGCCGCCACATCGCCGAACGCCTGCGCCGGCCCCTGCCCCGGCGCCGGACGCACTCGCTCCAGCGCCTTGCCCGCCTCCTCGAACGTCCGCACCAGGATCAGCCGCGCACGGACGCGCTCGCCGTACTTGATCTCGTACGCCTGCCGCACGTCCTGCTCCGTCGGCTCGATCCCCTCCTTCACCGCGTCCTGAGCCCGCACCAGCGCCCGCAGCATCGCGCTGCGCTCCAGGAGTTTGCCGAACCGCACCGGCCCCAGCCCGCGGTTGCGCCGCACCTCCTCCAGCAGGCGCTCACGCTCGTCGCGCCCCTGCACGCCCGCGTTCTCCCCGATCATCTGCACCAGCAGCGCACGCTCGTCGTCCGCCGCATGCTCGCCCAGCGTCAGACCGCGCGCCCGCATCTCCCCACGCAGCGCCTCCTCCAGCACCAGTTCCTCCACCACCACGCCCCCGGCGCTCTCCGCCAGCATCGCGTCCACCACCGCGTTGTCGACCCCGCGGTTTCCCAGCATCAACCGCGGCCGCGTCGGCGCCCCCGTTCCCGCCGGTCCCGCGTCCGCTGCGCTCGTGCCGCCCGCGTTCGAAGACCCGCGCGTTTCCGACCGCGCCTCGGGCTCGCGCAGCGGCGCCAGGCGCGGCGCCTTGGGCAGCGCCTTCGAGCCCCCGTCGTCACAACCCCCGAGCACCCCCAGGCCCAGCAGCGCCGCGACGCCGCCGAGCAGGGCGTTTCGAAGGACCGGATAAACCGCGCGCAGGAAGCCAGTCATGCCCCAATCACACCCTCGCGCGGAGCGCTGGTCAAAGGCGTCCTGCAAACAAAGTGCAAACTTCTGCCGCCCCGGCCCGTCGCACGGTGGAAAACCCGGCACTTCTGCAGCGCGCCGTCGCACCGGATCGAGAATTCAGGTACATTGGATGTCTCGTGATCCCGGTTCCGGGCAAGTGAACTTCTCGTGGGGTGTGACATCATGAAGCACCGTTCTCCCGACTCGAAACGGGCCTTTACCCTCATTGAACTGCTGGTGGTGATCGCGATCATCGCATTGCTCGTGGCGATCCTCGTCCCGAGCCTCGCCGATGCGCGTCGCGCCGCACGCCTCTCGGTGTGCAACTCGAACTACAAGCAGTTCGGCATCGCCGTCGCAAACTACGCGACCGATTTCAACGACCGCATCGCGTCGTTCACCTGGCGCGCCAACGTCGTCAACACCGACTGGACCGGCGCCACCACCAGCCAGACACAGGCCGCCGCCGATCAGGCGGTCGACATCCTCCGCCGCCGCGGCGGGCGCACCGACATCAGCCAGATCACGAACTGGATCCCCAACGTCCTCTACACGCACCTGGTGCTCAACGACTACCTGCAGCAGCGCCTGCCCGAGCCCATGGTCGCCTGCCCCGAAGACCGCAAGCGCCAGTCATGGCAGAAAGCGCTCCAGCAGGGCGGACACGCCGCCTTCCTCGCCCTCCCCGCCAGCGAACGCCCCACCGCCGGCGACAGCAACTCGCTCAAGCGCTGGCCCTACAGCGCCTCGTACAACTTCGTCCCCGCCGCCTGGG
>CALMQD010000103.1 GCA_937871415.1 uncultured Phycisphaerales bacterium
CAATGGTGACCTGGAGGGTGGCGTTGGCGTACTTGGCGGGGATGGAGGTTAAGGCCGAGTCGGCGGCGGGTGTGTCGGCGGCGAGAGCGACGCTCGCGGGTGCGCCGGCGAGGGCGGTGATCGCGAGTGCGGAGGCGGCGAGGAAACGTGTGAGTGGCTTGTTCATGGTTCTGTTCAGGGGGTTTTTCATGGACGATTGACGACTTGAGGGGTTCGGATGACGCTTGGTCGGTTGGGCGCGGCACGTGCCGCGGGTTGATCGAGCGAGGACGAAATCGAAGGAGGTTACTCGGCGCCCTTGGCGGGTGCGGCGTGGGTTTCGGAGGGCTTCCAGTCGGGCTCGACGAAGCGGAAACTGGTGCGGAAGCCGCGGAAGACGACGAAGACGACGCGGTCGGGCTGGGCCTTGCCGATGGCGGCCATGACGCGCTTGAAGTCGGCGACCTCCTTGATCTCTTCGCCGTCGATGCGCTGGATGACGTCGCCGGGGCGGATGCCGCCGAGACCGGCCCAGCCGGCGCTCTCGACGCTCTCGACCAGGACGCCGGTGAGCGCGTCGCTCCATCGGCGGTCCTGGCGGTCGAAGAAGGTGATCTCACGCACGCCGAGTTCGAAGTCGTTGTCGCGGGCGCGGCGGGCCTCGCTCGCTTCGATCCGAGTGCGCTCGAGCGTGACCGGGACTTTCACCTCCTGGTCCTCGCGGAAGACCGTGAGGCTTGCGCCCTCGTCGATCTTGAGTTTGCGCACCTCGCGGTTGAACATGCCCGCGTCCTGCAGGGTCTTGGGCTGGAGCTTGGTGTCGTTGATGGCGGTGATGAGGTCGCCGACGCGGAGGTCGGTCTTGGCGGCCTCGGTGCCGGTGTAGACGCGGGTGATGCGGAAGCCGGTGCGCTTCTCGTCGCCGAGCTGCTTGGCGAGGGTCTTGATGACGGGCTGCACGGCGACGCCGATCCAGGCCTTGGGGAGCTCGACGGGCGGGTCGGAACTCTCGGCGGGGGCGGGCTTGATGAGCGTGACCCAGTTCTTGCCCTCGCGCTCGAACTCGACCATGACCCACTCGGGGCGGTCGGCCTTTTCGAGCGAGGCGATCTTCTCGTAGGCGGCGGCGACGGCCTTGAGGTCCGGCGTCTCCTTCCCGGCGATCTTGAGGATGACGTCCCCGAACCCGAGGGAGGGCTCGGCGGTGCCGGCGGTGCCGCCGGAATCGACGCTGGTCACCATCGCGCCGCGGCGGCTGGTGAGGCGCATGCGCTGGCGCGTGCGCTCGGTGATCTCCTGCACGGTCATGCCCCAGAGGCGCAGGCCCTCTTCCTCGCCCTTGTCGCGGAGGAGTTTGCCGGTGGTGAGCGTGAGGGTCTCGGCGGGGCCGGCGCCCAGCGCTCGCTGGACCTTCATCGTGATCTTCGAGCCGACGGGGCGGTTGGCGATGCGCCCCAGGAGCGGCGGCACCTCCTCGGCGAAACGCACGGCGACGGGCTTGCCGTCGATCTCGGTGATGACGTCGCCGGCCTTGAGGCCCGCAGCGGCGGCGGCGCCCTCGTCTTCGACCGAGTCCACGAGCACGCCGGAAGAAAGACCGGTGTTCTCGATCTGGCGGAAGGTGACGCCGAGCGTGGAGCGCATGACCTCGCCGTCCTTGATGAGGGCGTCGGCGACGCGCTTGGCGAGGCTGCTGGGCGAGGCGAAGGCCATGCCCGAGCCGCCGCGGGTGTTGACGCCGACGACCTCGCCGGCGAGGTTGACTAGGGGCCCGCCGGAGTTGCCGGGGTTGATGAGGGCGTCGTGCTGGATCCAGTTGGTGAAGGTGCCGGTGCGCTGGTCGAAGTTGAGCATCATCTCCTCGACGTCGCCGCCGTCGCCGATGCTCGTGAAGACGCGCTCGGTGTTGCTGACGACGCCGAGGGTGACGGTCCGGCTGAGGGAGAAGGGCGAGCCCATGGCGAGGACGTAGTCTCCGACGGCGAGCTTGGTGGAGTCGCCGAAGGTCGCGGTCTTGAGGTCGTCGGCGCCGTGAGCGAGTTTGGAGAGGTCGATCTTGATGACCGCGAGGTCGGTCCACGGGTCTTCGCCGACGAGGGTCGCGGGGACGCGCTGCTTGTCGGCGAGGGTGCACCAGAAGCGGTGGCCCTGGTCGGTGACGTGGGCGTTGGTGAGGACGTGGCCTTCCTTGGAGATGATCGTGCCGGAGCCGGTGGCGCGGAACTTGCTTTCCTTGCCGCCCTGGAACTCGAGGACGACGACGTCGATGTTCACGAGCGCGGGGAAGACGCGGTCGCGCGCATCGGCGATGGAGAGTCGGATGTCCTCGCCGAGCGTGGCGATGCGCGGGTCGGCGGCGCGGTCCTGCGGCGCGCCCGTGTTCGAAGCGCCGCCGGCGGAAGAGGTGTTGTTGCCCGTGCAGGCGGCGAGCGCGAGCGGGACGAGCGCCAGCAAACCCGCGGCGCGGCGGGCCGGGCCGGGGCGAGCGGTTCGGGGGGGTGGCTCGCCTGGTCCGGGGCGCTGCTGAACGATCGGCATGGACTGATTCCTTAGATGGTCCGGGGAAAAAACGGAGCGTCCGGACTCTCCCACAACCCCTGCAAACTGTCAAACCGCCGGGCGCGTGGATTGTTGCGTGGCAAGCGACCCGAAGCGCCAGCGGGCGCGGAATTCGTGCCCGCACAGGCCCGCGCACCTACGCTGACGGGAGCGCCGGGCGCCGACCGCGTGCCCGGCGGAGAGACCACTGAAACTGGAGAGGCCCCGCGTGCTGCGCACCCCCCTTTACGCGTTCCACACCGCCCGGCAAGCCAAGATGGTCGACTTCGCCGGGTGGGAGATGCCCATCATGTACGGCGGCGAGGGCGGGGGCATCATCGCGGAGCACGTGCAGACGCGGACGAGCGGGGGTCTGTTCGACGTGTCGCACATGGGGCGGGTGCGGATCTCCGGGCGGCACGCGCGCCGGCTCCTGGAGCGTGTCTGCTCGCGCCGGATCAGCGACATGCAGGCGGGGCAGTGCCGCTACTCGCTGGCGTGCAACGAGCGCGGCGGCGTGCACGACGACATCATCGTGTACCGCTTCGACGACGATCTGTTCACGGTCGTGGTGAACGCGTCGAACCGGGAGAAGATGCTCGGGCACTTCGAGCGGGTGCGCTCGTCGGGCGATCTGACGGTGAAGATCGAGGACGAGACGCAGAAGACGGCGATGGTGGCGCTGCAGGGCCCGAAGGTGATGGAACTGGTGGGGCGTTTCAGCCGCGAGATTCCGACGCTCAAGCGGTACCGGTTCGCGGTGAAGAACCTGGTGGTCGCGAAGCTGGTGGTGTCGCGGACGGGGTACACGGGCGAGGACGGGGTGGAGGTGATCCTGCCGGCGATGATGGTGGACATGGCGCTCAAACTGATCCTGAAGGACGCGGGGATGGACGATCCGAACGGGATCGTGAAGCCCGCGGGGCTTGGGTGCCGCGACACGCTGCGGATGGAGGCGGGGATGCCGTTGTACGGGCACGAACTGGGGGAGGAGATCAACGCGTTGTCGTGCGGCGTGGACTTTGCGATCAGCCTGGACAAGGACCAGGACGACCGGGGCGAGCCGTTTGTGGGGATGGAGGCGCTGAAGAAGACGCGCGACGAGGGCGGTCCGGCGCGCAAACTCGTGGGGATCGCGCTGGACGGGAAGCGCTCGGCGCGGCAGGGGATGAAGATCCTCGCGGAGGGGCGTGAGGTGGGCGAGGTGTCGAGCGGGTGCCTGAGCCCGACGCTGGGGTATCCGATCGCGATGGGCTTTGTGAGCCGCGACCTGGCGGTCGAGGGGACGCCGGTGGAAGTGGACTCGGGTCGCGACTTCAAGATCTCGGGGAAGGTGCGGAAGATCCCGTTCTACAGCCCGACGAAGGGCGTGTGAGAACGAAAGCGCCCGCCCCGGTGAAGGGCGGGCGCTGAGCGTGTGGACTGGTTTGGCTCGAGTGATCCGAGCGGTGTCTGCGCGGTTCAGCGGCGACGGCGCGCGGCGATCAGTCCGCCCAGGCCGAGCAGCGCGAGGCCCGCGGGGGGCGCGGGGATGATGACCGCGAAGCCGCCGGTAAAGTCCGACGCGGTTCCGGAGTCGATGCCGACGAGTGCGCCGTTGGTGATCTGGCCCGTGGCGAGGTTGACCTTGTAGACGAGGTAGTCGTTGGGCGAGAAGTCGAGGCGCTTGAGGACGGCCCAGCCGGCGTCGCCGCCGATGGTGGGGTCGACGTCGTTGACGTCGGTCAGGATGTCGAAACTGATGCCGGGGCTGGCGTCGATGGTGACGCCGAAAGCGCCGACGAGATTGAGCGAGCCGGCGTTGGGCGGGTTCTGCTCGTAGAGCGAGTCGTTCCGGGCGTCCATGACGAAGAGCTGGGTCGAGCCGCCCATGGAAGCGGCGTTGCTGTTGGTGTAGGCGGCGGCGTCGGCGAAGGGCGAGGCCGCACCGATGGCGAGGTTGACGTCGACCGCGGCGATGGCGCCCGAGAAGGAGTTGAGGCGCATGTTGACGCCGGAGGTGCCGACGAGGCGGATGCGCATGCTGGTGTCGGCCTGGAGGGTGCCGGGGTTGACGTCGAAGCCGAAGGACTGGCTGGTGGTGAGGTCGTAGGGCGTGCCCATGAATGTGCCGGCGCTGGCGAAGCCGGCGCCGATCGCCGTCGGGACGCCGGTGTTGATGTTGATGGCGTACATCTGCGTGGTGACGGGTCCGATGTCGATGGCGTAGAGCGTGTCGCTGCCGGGGCGGAAGTCGATGCCCTCGGGGACGAACGACAGCAGGCCGCCGATGTTGGTCACGGGGGCGTTGGGCGTGTTGAGGTTGAAGCGGAACAACTGGCCTGAAGCGTTGACGCCGTAGCCGACCTGGGCGGCGGCGGATCCTGCGGCGAGCAACACCGCCGCGGACGCGAGAGCGACCGACCTCGCAGAGAAACGAATCATCGAACACCTCCTGAACGAGAGAGAACCGGAACCAAGAAGAACCCGATCGCTCGCGAAGCGGCAGAGAGGGCCGCGGCGAGAGCGACGCGCGCAACGACACGCGAATGGACCGAAGCACGCCGGGAAGGCGAGCACGACCAGGTGGAACAGCGGCCCACGCACTGCGGGAGTGCGGGCGTCTCTCTCGGGTTGGGGGGTGCGGGTGCGGCGCTCGAGAATCGAGCGGCCAGCGTCAGGGCCAGCGACTCCGCCTGGTCAGGGTACTGGTTGAGGGGGCGGGGACCAAGCGGAATCTGGCAGGATGGTGGGGTGTGTTCTAAACGCTTGCAGCTCAACGAGTTTGAACCGGTCCACCCCCGCCGAGACACGGCTGACTGTCCGACCACGGTCGCCTCCGCAAAACGGTTTTGCAGAAACGAGGGGTTGCACTGACGGCCGGAAGGAACGCGGCCCGCATCCCGAGCCACTGTCGTGCGGATAGTCTGCATACTTCCTGAACATTCAGCGAAATGAGAAAGCCCCTCTCTGGACAGGTCCAATGAACTTGCGATTCAACTGTGTGTGTGCACTCATGTGCGCGTCGTCGGCCGCGAGCATGGGCGCGACGCTCCGCGTGCCGCAGGACTACGCGACCATTCAGGCGGCGATGGATGCGGCGGCATCACGAGATGTGATCGAAGTGGCGGCGGGGACGTACCAAGAGAACCTCACGAACTTCCGAGAGGTCACGATCCGAGGCGCGAGCCCCTTGGGGTCAACGGTATTGAAGAACGCATCGTTCGGGAACGTGGCGGCGGTCGGCGGCGTCGATGTCACATTCGAGCGGCTGGAGTTTCGACCGCTCGATTCCACTTCGAACAACTTGCAACCGAACGCCGTGTATGCGACCTCCGGGATGCTCACGCTGCGCGAATGCCGATTTCGTGACTTCGCGAAGTGGAATTCGATCATCAGGTGCTCCCGCGGGCGGATTGAAGACTGTGAGTTTATTAACAACGGCTACCGAGGCGGCAGCACGCTCGGGGCTGCGGTGTCCTGCATCAGCGGCGTGACTGAAATCAATCGATGCGTGTTTCGTGGCAACAAAGGCAATGGAGGCGGCGTCCTGGGCTGCGATCGTGCGACAATTCGTGTCTCCAACTCGCTGTTCGACAAAAACCAGGCGAATCAAGGCGGAGTCGCTTGGGTCGTAGGCACCGGCAAAGTCGAGATATTGAACTGCACGCTGGTCGGCAATGACGCGTTCAACGGCTCGATCGCCTCGATCCCCGGTTCCGACTCAATCGTTCTGCGGAACTGCATCGTGTGGGGAAACACCGGCACCGGTCTCTTTTTCAAGTCCACGCTGCCGCCGGCGTCTCCGGCAATCTCGTATTCAGTCGTTCAGGGCGGCTACAGCGGCGAGGGCAACATCGACGCTGATCCGCTGTTTGTGAATGCGGTGACGAGCGACTATCGATTGAAGCCCGATTCGCCGTGCATTGACGCGGGGAACAACGGCGCGTCGACTTGGATCGGCGATCGCGACGCGGCGCTCGCGCCGAGATGGGTGGATCGGGTGAACACGGCCGACACGGGTGTCGGCCCGGGCCCGGTCATCGACATGGGCGCGTTCGAGCACCAGCCGCAGAACTGCTCGGCGGACCAGAATCAGTCCGGTCGGGTCGACGTGGGTGACTTGTTCAAGTTCATCGACGACTGGTTCGCGCAGTTGGGGCAGTCTTGCAACTGACCAAGCACGGGTGCATCGCGGCCGGATTCGATTCTGAATCAGTACATCTCCGACATGCTCGGCGGGCCGTGCGCGGGGGCGAAAATGGATGCGAGTGATGCGATCGCGGCGGCCGGGGCACGGACCTGGCCGACCTGCGCGAGTTGGATGGGCGAGAGGTAGCCGGAGTAGACGGCGGCGAGCGTGCCGACGGAGAGTTCGACGCTCGAGCGCGCGGAGGGGGTGTCGCGCTTGACGCGGGCGCGCCCGCCTTCGACGGAGAGTTTCCAGCCGCCGGCGTTGGCGCGGATCACGTCGTCGCGCACGTTCAGTCGCACCGAGGCGCGCAGGCCGAGGGGGAAGCGCCTCCGTTCGATCGCCCTGACCAGATCGACGAGACGGATCATCCAGTGGTCGCGGAGGGTGAGGGCGTAGATCTGCTCGGGGAGGAGCATCAGCAGCGGGTGCGCCGGGCCGGCGAAGAAGACCAGATCGGTCGCGATGGTCGCGAAACCGGCGAAGAAGCCCCAGAGCCGCTCGGCGGCCTGCGGCGTGAGAGCGCCCATGTCGTGGACGAAGACCTCGTGCTTGTTGGGGCCGGCGGCGGCGGGGAGGGGCGGGCGCGGGGCCGCGGGCTGGGAGATGAAGGCCCAGCCGACGACGCGGGCATCGGGTTTGGCGTGCGGGTCTTCGATGAGGAAGGCGCGCGACGGGTCGGGCGCCGTGCCGCGGATGTGGTTCCAGAGGTACTCGCCGCGGTCCATGCTGCCGTTGTTGGCGGCGGCGAAGTGCCGGTATGCGGCCTCGATGCGCGGGCGGTCTGCGTCAACGGCGGGGCGGACGATCAGACGCGAGGTCTTCGCGGACTGACGCGAGACGAGTTCGCTGAGTCGCCAGAGCGACAGGCGACCCTCGTAGCGGTGGCCGGCCTGTTCGTATCCGACCGAGCGGTAGAGGCGGTGCGTGGCGGCGTAGAGGCCCGAGAGCGGGGTTTCGCGCTCGCGCATCTCGCGGAGCGCGCGGCGCATCATCTCGCCGGCGAGGCCGCGCCCGCGGGATTCGGGGCCGACCGCGACAGCGGCGACGCCGGTGAGGGGGATGGGGACGCCGCCGAAGTACTGGCCCATCGGGATGGTGATGAGGCCGGCGCAGACGCCGGGGTCCATTTCGACGCCGTGGAGAACGAGGGGCTTGCGTTCGGGCGTGCGGCGCGTGCGCGGCGCATTGGTGAGTACGCGGATGTCCTGGGGCTTGCGCGCCTTGAGCCAGTCGGCGGCCTCGGACTGCGTTCGTCCGAAGGCGAGCGACGTCAGGCGCGCGTAGGCGGCGAGTTCGGCGTCGGTGCGGCAGGGGCGGAAGTTGAGCGTGGGCTTGCTGCGCTGGGTCGGCATGGCGGGAGCATAAGGCCCGGGCGCGTGGACGGCGGCGCCGATGGACTCGGCTCAGCGTTCGTGCATGTACCCCAGGTGGAGCGCGGCGTGGTTCAGGTTCATGGCGATCCACTCGTCGTGCGTCAAGGGGCCGAGGATGATGTTGGGGTTGGCGGGCGGCGCGGCCTTGAGGCGCGCGGCGGCTTTCCTGAAGCGTGCAAGACCTTCGTCGGTGGAGAGGGGCTCGGTGCCGAGTGTGCCTTCGGGGAACTTCGGGATGCGCACGCCGCGGGGCATGGGTCCCTGGAGGAACATGTTGCGTCGGCGGCGGAGGATGAAGCGGAGGATCCAGGGCGGGCGGAGGCTGGGCGGGTAGCCGTCGAAGGGCGTGTTGATCCAGAAGGCGATGTGCCCGAGGGCCTGGCCCAGAGACCAGTTGCCGGTGGTGCGGAGCGTGCCCGCGCGATCGGCGGCGGCGAGGCGCTCCGCCTCGGCGACAGCCTCGTCGAGCGTGCGGAACTTGAGCGTGCGGTGCTCGGCGGACCTGGGGTTGATCTGCGCGCTGTGTGCCATGCGCGGGCTCCTCCGTGCGGTGCGCGCAGTTTAGCGCGGGCGGCGGTGGCGACGGTTCGCCGGAAAATAAACAACCCCGGCCCAAGGGACCGGGGTTGAGTGGGGTTCGAGCGTTCGAGGTGCGATCAGCGGGCGAAGTGGGCGAAGGCCTTGTTGGCGTCGGCCA
>CALMQD010000104.1 GCA_937871415.1 uncultured Phycisphaerales bacterium
CGTCGAAACCGGCAAGGGATGGTCGACCCGGCGTTGTGTCCATGATCCAGCGCGCGGTTGGCGGGCTGGGTGGCACCGGATGTCGCTTGAGGCTTGAGCAGTGCCACCGGATGCTGCTTTGAGCATCCGGTGCTTCTTTTTGCGGTCGGCTGATACACCGGATGTGCCAAGCCACATCCGGTGGCACTTCATGCGAGACCCTCAGCCTGTTCAGTATGCTGATTGGGATGGAACGACGGGAACCCATCCGAAAAACCATGAAGCGTCGTGAAATGCCTGGCGGCGTCCGCTTCATCACGTGCTCGTGCGAGCATCGTCTTCCGCTCTTCCTGAATCCTGCAATTCGTGGTGTGTTCGAGGGGTCGCTCCACGCCTCCCGTCTCCGTTACCGGTTCGAGATGTTCGCCTGGGTCGTCATGCCGGAGCACATCCACTTATTGCTTCGCCCGCCGCCGAGTGTCGCGCTCGCAAGAATCCTTGCTTATATCAAGACCTCGGTCATGCGACGCGTTCTCCCGCGATGGAAGGAACTTGGCGCCCCGATCCTCCAGCGCCTCGTCCGACCCGACGGCACGTACCGATTCTGGCAAAAGGGCGGCGGCTTCGACCGGAACATCCGCGACGAACAAGCGTTCACGAAGGCGATTCACTACATCCACCGCAATCCTGTCGAGCGCGATCTCGTGAAGAGGCCCGAGGACTGGCGTTGGTCGAGCGCGCGTTTCTGGGCCGCGCGGCATGAACGACATCGGGAGCTCGCGACGTGGAGTCGATCCGGCGATGCCCCGGGGGTGTCGGATGAATGGTGGGACCCCGGCGCGGGGTTGTCGTGTGACTGGCCGCAGGGAGACTGGCGCTCTTGGGCGCAGTGGTCGGGATTCATGTGACAATCAAGGCCGAGCCGGGCATGCGCGAGTCCGCACGGTCTTGCAGAGAAACCACAAAGCATGGCGCGTCGCGCTTCGCCCCCCAAAACGAACAAAGCCGGTGCGGGCTCTGCGTTCCCGCACCGGCTCGTCGTTGTGGTCTCTCTCTGCCCCCGCTGAAGGAGCGAGATTGAACAAATACTGGGTCGCCGTTAGGCGGCCTTGCGGCGCGAGGTCGTGCGCCACGAACGCATCGGCGTGTAGGTCGCGAACGAGAAGGTCGTGCTCGTGCGACGGTTCTTGCGGGTCATCGACTTGCGCGTCTTGTTCTTGCGAGTCGTCGTTTTGCGGGCCTTGGTCGTGCGCCGGCGGTTCTTGGCCGTCGTCTTGCGCCAGTTCTTCTTCGCCGTCGTCGTCTTGCGCTTGCCCCAGGCGCGGGTCTTGCGGGCGGTCGTCTTGCGGGCCTTGGTCGTGCGGCGACGGTTCTTGGCCCACGTGCGCCGGGCCGAGTTCTTCGTCGTGCGACGCGTGCGGTTGCGAGAGGTCTTCATCGTTCGTGCTTCCTTGCAATCGTTCTGCGGGCAGGAATCACAACGAACGCCCGCGGCACACGCCGCGACCCGGGCCCGCCCGCGACCGACCCGGAAGGCTGTGAGCACACCAGGCATGGGTGCTCACGCCTACCGATCGGCCCGAGTAGCCCCGGGCATAACCGCATCTTCGGCGATCTACCTGTTTCCGCACAAGTTTCGGTGAACGCTCAACGTCCGCCCCACGACTTATCCACAGTGAAGTTACGAACGAAGCGAGCGCGTGCGGCGTGGTCTATGCACCCAAACGGGTGAATCGCGCGGACCCGACGCCGCACCGGCGCGCAGGGCCGCGGGTGTGTGCGCAGCAACGGACCGGTCTTGGCGCGGCCAAGAAGCGGGCCTTGGTCGCCGATAGCATCGTGCGGCGTGCCCTTGCCCGCCGCGTGAATGTCCTACGACTCTCCCCCAGATTGGTCACCCCTGTCGTGGAAGGCCCGCCTCGCGGCCCAGCAGGTGGTGTACGCCGATCGCGAGGGCGTGGAGCGCGCGGTGCAGGCGCTCAGCGCCCTCCCGCCGCTGGTCACGAGTTTCGAGATCGAGCGCTTGAAGTCGCAGATCGCCGACGCGCAGCAGGGCAGGCGGTTCCTGCTGCAGGGAGGCGACTGCGCCGAGCAGATGAGCGACTGCCGTCCCGACTCGATCACGGCCAAACTCAAGATCCTGTTGCAGATGTCGCTCGTGCTGGTCTATGGCGCGCGCAAGCCGGTGATCCGCGTGGGACGCCTGGCGGGGCAGTACGCCAAGCCGCGTTCGAGCACGACCGAGACGCGGAGCGCCGAGGGCGGCGCATCGAAAACGCTCCCGTCCTACTTCGGCGACCTGGTGAACGGCAGCGCGTTCGACGAGGCCGCGCGACGGCCGGACCCGATGCGGATGGTCGACGGCTACAAGCACGCGGCGGTGACGCTCAACTTCATCCGCGCGCTCATGGACGCGGGCTTCGCCGACCTGCACCACCCGGAGTACTGGGACCTGGGACTGCTCAAGCACGCGGGCCTGCCCGACGACCTGCGGGCGCAGTACGCGGAACTGACGCAGCGCATCGCCGAGGGCCTGCGGTTCATGGAAGCGGTGGGGGACCGCTCGATCGAGGAACTCTCGCGGATGGAGTTCTTCACGAGCCACGAGGGGCTGAACCTGTTGTACGAGTCGGCGCAGACGCGCACCGTGCCGCGGCGCAAGGGCTACTACAACCTCACGACGCACCTGCCGTGGCTGGGGGAGAGGACGCGCGGGCTCGACGGCGCGCACGTGGAGTACTTCCGCGGCATCCGCAACCCCATCGGCGTGAAGATCGGTGCGCGCACGACGCGCGGCGAACTGCTGGGCCTGCTGCGCGTGCTCAACCCGCAGCGCGAGCCGGGGCGGGTGGTGCTCATCCACCGCATGGGCGTGCACGAGGTGGCGCGGGCCCTGCCGCCGCTGGTCGAGGCCGTCAAGAACACGCCCGACGCCGGGCCGGTCCTGTGGGTCTGCGACCCGATGCACGGGAACGCGATCACGACGTCGCGCGGCGTGAAGACGCGCTCGTTCGACCACATCATGGGCGAACTGGCGCAGTGCGTGGAGATCCACCGCGCGTGCGGCACGACGCTCGGCGGCGTGCACCTGGAACTCACGGGCGAGGACGTGACCGAGTGCGTCGGCGGCAAGGGCGGCACGGGCGTGAGCGAGACCGACCTCGAACGCAACTACGCGTCGGCGTGCGACCCGCGCCTGAACTACGAGCAGTCGCTGGAGCTGGCGTTCCTGCTGGCGAGATTGCTCGGCAAGCCCTGATGCGGGCGCGTCCGGGCGCGTCAGGCCGCGCGGGTCGAGGTGCGCGTCGCGAAGGTCGCGAGCGACTGGAGCGTCTGGGCGATGTGATCGGGGCGCATGACGACCGCGCCGATGGCGGCCGCGGCCTTGGGCATGCCGTACACGACGCTCGAGTTGGGGTCCTGCGCCAGGATCTTGGCGCCGGCCTGGATCAGGCGCATGCCGCCCTGCTTGCCGTCCTCGCCCATGCCGGTGAGCACGACGCCCAGGCACGAACGCCCGAAGATCGCCGCGGCGGTCGAGAAGAGCACGTTCGTGCTGGGGCGGTAGGGCTCGCTCTTGGGTTCGTCGCTGAGTTCGAGGTGGACGTTGCCGGGCGTGCCGGCCAGGTGCCCGTGCGTTCCGCCGGGGATGATGCAGACCACGCCGGGCTTGAGCCTGGTGCCGCGCTCGCCGTGCTCGACGCGGACCTGGCAGGTCTGGTCGAGTCGTTCGGCGAGGGTCTTGGTGAAGACGGCGGGCATGTGCTGCGCGACGACGACGGGGCAGGGCAGGTTGGCGGGGAGCGCCTTGAGGATCGTTTCGAGCACGGGCGGCCCGCCGGTGCTGGAACCGATCGCGACCAGGCCGATCCGCGCGCCGCCGAGGGAGAGCGCCTGGCTGTCGTACGGGGGCAGTTCCGGGCGCGTGCCCAGGAGCTGGCGGACGCGCGAGCGCGACTGGGCGATGGCCTTGATCTTCTCGAGCAGGTCGTCGCGCATCGCGCCCATGTTGGCGCTGTAGTTCGAGGACTCCTTCGCGATGACGTCGGCCGCGCCCTCGCGCAGCGCCTGCAGCGCATCGCGCGAGCCTTCGGTCGTCAGGCTCGAGCAGACCAGCACGGCGGGCAGCCCGTTCTTGAGCGTGCGGCACTCGCGACGGATGCGCTTGAGCGCTTCGTGGCCGTTGAGCACCGGCATCTCGATGTCGAGGGTCACGACGTCGGGCTCGAGCCGCTTGACCTTGTCCACCGCCTCCTCGCCGTTGCACGCGGTGTCGACGACCTTGAGCGAAGAGTCGGACTCGATCAACTGCACGAGCGCTTTGCGCATGAAGGCCGAGTCGTCCACCACGAGGATGCGGACAACCGCGCGTCCGGCCCCGCCCCCGCCGCTTCCGCTCCCCGCGCCGGTTCCGCCGGTGCGCGGGGTGGACGAGGGGCTGTTGAGCGGGTTGGACGGTTGCATGGGCTGGGAACTCCGCCGGCCGGGCCGGAGCGCGCGGAATCAGAGCGTCGGGACAGCGTGAGCGCCATCGGGCGTTTACCCGGGCGCCTTGACGACGGCGTTCATTCTCGGACGTTGCGACTCTGATGGCCCTCCGCCGCGATGAAGGGCCGACGCGGCGCGAGCGCCGCGCGATTTCTGCGAGCGCTGAGCGCTCAGTGGTCCGACTTCGTAACCGTGACGGGCTCCGGCGCGGCGGCCGCGGGCTTGGGCGCCTCGGCGGGCGCCGGAGCGTCG
>CALMQD010000105.1 GCA_937871415.1 uncultured Phycisphaerales bacterium
CGTGCAGATCGACCGCGCGGATCACGGCGCAAACGAACGTCAGGAACTGCATGTTCGTGTGCGTCTCGTCGCGCGGGTCGAGGAGGTTCACGCCCGTGTCCGTCGACATCGACCAGTTGTTGTGCTTGCCCGAGCCGTTGACGCCCTTGAACGGCTTCTCGTGCAGGATGCACTGCAGGCCGTAGCGCGGCGCAACCCGCTTGAGCACTTCCATGACCATCATCTGGTGGTCGCAGGCGACGTTGGCGTTCTCGAAGACCGGCGCGATCTCGTACTGCGCCGGCGCCACCTCGTTGTGGCGCGTCTTCACCGGGACGCCCATGCGGTACAGCTCGCGCTCCACCTCGCTCATGTAGTTGAGCACGCGCGCGGGGATCGAGCCGAAGTAGTGGTCCTCGAGCTGCTGGCCCTTGGGCGGCTTGGCGCCAAAGAGCGTCCGGTCGCACGTGACCAGGTCCGGCCGGGCGAAGTACAGGTTGCGGTCGACCAGGAAGTACTCCTGCTCGGCGCCCAGCGTCGTGTTCACGCGGGTCACACCCGCATCGGTGTGGAAGAACCGCAGGATCCGCATCGCCTGCTCGGAGAGCGCCTCGATCGAACGCAGCAGGGGGGTCTTCTTGTCCAGGGCCTCGCCGTTCCACGACACGAACGCCGTCGGGATGCACAGCGTGACGACGCCCTCGGCCCGGTTCAGGAACGCCGGGCTCGTCGGGTCCCACGCCGTGTACCCGCGGGCCTCGAACGTCGCGCGGAGGCCGCCCGAGGGAAAGCTCGACGCGTCCGGCTCGCCCTGCACGAGCGCCGACCCCGAGAAATCGCTCAGGAGCGATCCGCCCGCGGCGTCGGGGACGACCAGCGCGTCGTGCTTCTCAGCCGTCAGGCCCGTCAGCGGCTGGAACCAGTGCGTGTAGTGGGTCGCGCCGTTCTCGATCGCCCACTCTTTCATCGCGCTGGCGACGACGTCGGCGATATCGCGGTCCAACTTCTGGCCGCGCTTGATCGTCTCCATCAGCCGCTTGAACACGTCCTTGGGCAGGCGCTGGCGCATCTGCCGCTCGGCAAACACGTCGGCGCCGAAGATCGTCTCGACGCGCGCGTGCGTGTGCGCGCCGGCCTGCGGCTGGGCCGGCTTCCACTGGGTCGCGGCCGCCACGGCCTCGTGCCGGGCACCGAGCACTCCGTTGGACGTCCTGACGCCGTTGCTGCTGGCCATTGCCAAACCTCCTTGCCCCGACGAGCAAACACTGCGGGCGCACCAGTCACGACATCGGCCGGGGCGATCCATCGCCCCAGGGTGGCAAGGGACCGAGAATCGTGAAAGGCGGAGCAGCGGCTCGCGCGGTGCGTTTGGGATCTGATTGTTGCAAAGCCGCAGACCATTGCAAGCCGGGCCCCCATGCGGTCGCGACCGATCGGCGAAACTCTGTCGGAACCGCTGTATCGGAGTCCTTACGAAATACGAACGTTGCCGCGATGGGCTTCAGGATCTGCCGAATGACGACTCGGGATCACGGCCGCGGCGGTCGCGGGTGGTGAGTGAATCGAAGAGGGGACGTCGTTCCGAAGGATGACGACCTGGCGCGCGGCGCGCTTGTCGCACGCGCGAAGCGGTCGTTTCCCATTCGCTTTGCTCCCGCAGCGTTCTCGTGGGTCGCTCCGTTCGGCGCACGAAAAAACCCGCTTCGCGTCGAAGCGGGCTGATCGAAACGTGCCCGGCGGGAGTCGAACCCACAACCTCTGCCTTCGGAGGGCAGCGCTCTATCCAATTGAGCTACGGGCACAGCGATGGTCGGTCGCCATCATGCTCGATGCTACGATCGCCGCCGCAGCGAGGCAAACGGCGCTGCTTGCGCCGCCCCTTGGTCGGCCTGTCGAGCGCCATCGCGCGGAGAAGTCCGTGTCCATGTCTGCCACTCACGCCCCGCCGCCCACACCGCCACCGGTCCGTGATCCGCCGACGAAGCCGAGGAACTCGGGGCGTCCCACCGGGGGCGGGTTGGGCGATGTGACGCCGCTCTGGGCGGTGATGCTCTTCACGTTCCTCAACTCGATCGGCTCGGGTGTCTCCAACGCGGGCATCTTCTTCCTGGCCGAGTCGAAGTTCGGATTCGGCAAGGAACAGCTTCTGGGCAT
The DNA here is from genome assembly GCA_937871415.1 of uncultured Phycisphaerales bacterium. GTDB lineage: Bacteria > Planctomycetota > Phycisphaerae > Phycisphaerales > UBA1924 > JAHBK01. The sequence continues at coordinate 2,134 of CALMQD010000105.1, forward strand.
GGGGTTGCTCTACGGGGTCACCTACATCCCGGCGGCGATGCTGGTGGGCCCGTTGCTCAGGCGTCTGCCGGCCGGTCACCGCTGGGCGTCGCCGCGGACGATGCTGGGCGCCGTCATGGTGGTCATGGCCGCGTCGTGCGCGCTCCCCGCGGTTCTGCCGCAGGGCTGGACGCTCTGGGTCTTCATGGCGGTTTATAGCGTGATGGCGGGGATGCTCTGGCCGGTGGTGGAGAGTTACGTTTCCGGCGGACGAAGCGCGGCCGGGCTGAGGTCGGCCATCGGCCGCTTCAACGTCACGTGGTCGAGCGCGCTGGTCGTGGCGCTCTTCGGCATGGCCCCGTTCATCAGGTCTTACCCGCTGGGCGTGCTGGGCGTGCTCGCGGGAGTGCACGTGGTCGGCGCGCTGAGCCTCATTGCGTTCGCCCCGCGGCCGGGCGAGCACGCGCACGCCGACCACGAGCCCCACCCGGAGGTCTACACCCGGTTGCTCGCCTTCGTCCGTGTGCTGTTGCCGACCGCCTTCATGTTCCTCGCCGCGCTTGCGCCGTACCTCCCCATCGCACGCGGCAAGCTGGGGCTCGCCGAGACGTTCGGGCCGATGCTCGCGGCGACCTGGATGAGCGCCCGAGTCGTCACCTTTTTCGTGCTCGAGCGTTGGCACGGCTGGCACGGGAGATGGACGACGCCCGTCGCGGGCGTGGGCTGCCTGCTTGTGGGTTTCGCCGGAAGCGTCCTCGCGCCGGGGCTTGGGGGCGCGGGCACGCTCGGCGTCGGGTTCATGCTCGCCGGTTTGGCGACCTTCGGTGTGGGCGTCGGCATCATCTACTGCGCCGCCCTTTACTACGCGATGGAAGTGGGGGGGGCCGAGGTCGACGCGGGCGGCACGCACGAAATGCTCATCGGTGTCGGTTACACCGTCGGGCCACTCTGCGGGCTGATCGGCGTGTGGACTTCGCAGCGAGCGTCCGGCGGCATCGAAGCGGCCGAGCACATCATGCTCGGGCTGATCAGCCTCGTCGGAGTTGCGGCGACGGCGGTTGCCCTCGCCCGTGCGCGATCCATGGCCGTGCGGGCGTAGTTGAACCGCTCGCCCGCGATCGCTCGGTACCACCGCCGTCGGCGAATGAAGCGCGCGGCCTCACTGCAGCGACGCGAGGACCGCCGAAACCGCCAAGAACAGCACATACGAACCCAGCAACACCGCCCCCTCCAGGCGCGACACGGTCTTCCCGAACGAGCGGCTGATCGGCACCAGGGACAGCGCGAGGATGGCCATGTACAAGAGCGGCAACATGAGCGAGCGATCAACCACGGGAGGCGAGACGAGCCCGACGACGGAGAAGATCGCCCCGGCGTTGAAAATGCACGATCCCAGCGCGTTGCCCATTGCCAGATCGCTCTGACCCTTGCGCACCGCCAGGAGGCCCGTGACCAGTTCCGGGAGCGTGGTGCCGATCGAGACGACCGTGACTCCCACGACCGACGGCGGCGTGCCGAGGGCGATCGCGATCGCCGCGGCGCCGTCGCTCGAGAACGATCCGCCGAACGACAGCAGCGCAAGCCCGCCGACGAAACACGCGCCGATCATAAACCAACCCATCGGCGCGCCTTCACGCATCGGGTCTTCGCCGAGCGTGTCGGCCGCGCGAGGCGAACGCGCCCGATCGCTGCTCCGCAGGGCCGCCATGATCGTCCAGACGCTGTACGCGCCGAAAACGCCGAACATCAGCCCGGCCTCCCACTTCTGGAAGCCGCCCGTGAGTCCGAGGATCGCCATGAAACTCAGCACCGCGGCGTTGAGCCAGACCTCGACGTTGATCAGCCGTTCCCTGACGACGAGCGGCCTCACCAGTGCGCAAGTGCCCAGAACGAGCCCCATGTTGCAGATGTTGGCGCCGACGACGTTGCCCAGCGCCAGGTCGCTCCGCTGCTTGTACGCCGAGATCAGATTCAGGGCCAGCTCGGGCGCGCTCGTCCCCCAAGCAACGAGCGTGAGCCCGATCACCAATGGTGAGACACGAAGCCGCTTCGCGGTATCGACCGATGCCGAGACCAGCAACCTCCCGCCGACCAGCAGCAGCAGCAACCCGCCGAGGAACTGCAGGAGACTGATCATCCGTCGCTCCTGGTTCACGCCGAACCGCGCGCCGGTTCAAA
>CALMQD010000106.1 GCA_937871415.1 uncultured Phycisphaerales bacterium
CCATCGCAAGGTCGTGACCCCTCCGCACCGCACCGGTCCCGGCGACGGCGGCTATTGCCGCGGCGTCAGGCGCCCGCGGGCTTCGCCTTCGCGCACCGTCAGCACGCCGCCCCGCACGACGATCTCGCCCCGCAGCAGCACCGTCTCCGAGCGTCCCCGGATTTCCCACCCCTCCCACGCGCTGTAGTCCGTGCGCATGTGGTGCGTCGAGGCGCTGATCGTCGAGCGGTGCTCCGGGTCGTACACCACGATGTCCGCGTCGGCGCCGACGAACAGATCGCCCTTGCCCTTGAGGCCGAAGATCCGCGCGGGACGCGTGCTGAGCGCATCGACGAACCGGTGCAGATCGATCCTGCCCGTGCGCACGCCGAAGGTGTGCATCAGGTCCACGCGGTGCTCGACGCTCGGGATGCCGTTGGGGATCTTCGTGAAGTCGCCGCGCCCCATCTCCTTCTGGCCCTTGAAGTCGAACGGCGCGTGATCGGTCCCCACGCAGTCGATCGTGCCGTCGGCCAGCGCTTTCCACAGCGCTTCCTGGTGCTGCCTGTCGCGGATCGGCGGCGACATCACGTACTTCGCCCCTTCGAACGCCGGGAATGAGCCCTCGCCCCTGTCGACGGCGGCCGGCGTGCCGCGCTCGGCGAACGTCGAGTCGAGCGTCAGGTACGGCGCCACCGTCTCGACGTGCATCCGCACGCCGCGCGCCCGGGCCGCACGGGCGCTGTCGAGCGCATCGCGGCACGAGGTGTGAACCACATAGACCTCGGCGCCGGTCGCCTGCGCAAACGCCGCGAGGTGCTCGACCCCCAGCGCCTCGACCCGCGCCGGGCGCGAGGGCTCGTGCCACTCCGGGCCGGTACGCCCCGACGCGAGCAGTTCCGCCTGCTTCTCGGCGATGAGCGTCTCGTTCTCGCAGTGGGCGGTGACGACGACCCCGAGTTCGCGCGCGAGTTTCAGCGCGTGGTACAACTCGCGGTCGTCGACCCCCAGCGCGCCCTTGTACGCCAGGAAGACCTTGAGCGACCGGATGCCGCGCCCGGTCACGATCTCGCGGAGTTGCTCCTCGGCCAGCGCGTCCCATCGCGTCACGCCCATGTGGAACGAGTAGTCGCAGAACGACCGGCCCGCGGCCTTGCCGGCCCAGGTCTCGTACGCCGCCAGCGGCTCGTCGCCCTTGCCCGGGCAGATCATCTCGATGAGTGTGGTCGTGCCGCCGACGAGCGCCGCGCGCGAGGCGCTCGCCCAGTCGTCCTTGGCAAAGGTGCCCATGAAGGGCAGGTAGACGTGCACGTGCGGGTCGATGAAGCCGGGGAAGACCAGGCGGTCGCGGGCGTCGACAACTTCGAGCCGCTCGCCCGGCGGAAGCGTCACGCCCCGCGGATCGATCGAGCGTTCGATGCGGGTGATCACGCCGCGCTCGCAGAGCACGTCGGCGTTGGAGGCGCTGGTGGCGGTCACGAGCCTGCCGCCCTGGATGAGCACGGCCATGCGAGGGTCCTTTTGCTGAGCGGAAGGGTATCGGGGCTCATCAGTTCCGCGAGAGTCCGGAAAAAGCGGGCTCTCGGGTCGCTCGCGTGGTGAACTGGCCGCCCGACCGACGGGTGATACAATGGAATGACGATGAATAACAAGCGGAGGTACGCATGATCAAGACTCTTACTCGACACGGCAACAGTTACGCGCTGATCATCGATCGCCCCATTCTCGACCTGCTCAACTTCGAGCCGGATGCGCCGTTGGAAGTGAGCACCGACGGCAAGTCACTCGTGATTCGTCGAGCGCCCGAGACCAGTCGAGAGGCGCGTGTCGCCAAGTCGCTTTCGAAAGTGAACGCCAAGCACGGGCGAACACTCAAGCGGCTGGCGGAGTAGCGCCGTGAACCCCGAGTTTCTGTCGATCGACGATGTCGTTCGAATTCACCAGGACCAGATTGAAAGATACGGCGGCGCTCCGGAGCTTCGCGACGCAGGGCTGCTGGCCTCGGCCGTCGAGGTGGCCCAGGCATCGGTCGCCGGTTCATGGCTGCACACAGACTTGTTCGAGATGGCCAGTGCGTATCTGTTCCACATCGTGCAGAATCACCCATTCCTGGATGGGAACAAACGAACGGGAACGGCGGCCGCATTGGTGTTTCTGGACATCAACGGCGTTGAGATCGAGGCGAGTGATGACGAACTGTACGAACTCGTCATGAACGTGGCATCGGGTGGCGCGACAAAGCCCGAGATCGCAGACTTCTTGCGAAGTTGCACGCATCGTGCGTAATTCGGCTCACACGCGCTCGTCAAGAGAGCAAGCGCCATCCTCGCACGCCCCTCCGCCCGTGTGCGATCCGAACCACCGGTGCCGACGCCGCGCCACGGCGCGATAAGCCGCCCGCAGCGCGTGGCGCACGCCCGGCACGAACGCGATCCACACAACCAGCCGCCACGCGGGGCGTGTGCCGAGCGCCGCCGCGATCGCGTCTGTCCCCTCCAGCCGCGCTCGCCGGCGTGAATCGGTCGCCACCAACTGCATCGCCCGTTCGCAGTCCTCGAGCGTGACCACGCCCGCGAACGGCGCGAGCGCCCCGGCCTCGTGATAGTCCTGTCGACGGATGGCGCCGGGCCTGGCCAGTCGCACCAACCGCGCCGACGCCTCGCGGCACAGCGAACAACGCCCGTCGTACAACAGCACCCAGCGCGCGGGAATGTCCTCGGGCG
>CALMQD010000107.1 GCA_937871415.1 uncultured Phycisphaerales bacterium
CGTGGTTCGCGCAGTGCGCGTGAGCCCGGAACTGCATCGGTTCGAGAATGGATATTCACCGGCGGGCGCCCCTCTTGGGGCGCCCGCTGTGTCTTTGCGTTCTCCGTAGTTCTGATAAGTCAACGGTCCGAGAACTGTGGAGGATTCGAGCAAGAAGCCCGAGCTGGAACAGTGGGCAACCGCGACGGGCTCTTCATTGGCCAGTTTCGATGGCCGTGCCGCATCAAATCGCGTAAGTACATGAAATAACACGACTTGGAACTTGAAGCGGCGGTACTGAAGGGCATCATCTCCCACGCTGAGCGGCACGTTCGCCTCCGTTGTGCTTGAAGTCGCTCGGTGATGAGGAGAGTACAGATGAAGACCGGTCAGATTCTTGCCGCCGCTGTTATGGCGTTGACCGCCGGCAGCGCGGCCCAGGCAGTCACGATCGCCACCTTTGCAGACCCGACCTCGGGCCCCGTGCCTTCGCTGTTCCAATGGGACGCGACGACACAGACGCTCACAGGCGGATGGTCGAACCCCGGCCTGCTTCTCCAGACCCCCGGCACGAGCGCGATCGACTTCGTTGACGCGACGTTTCAACTCACGCCGATGGTCGCGACCAGCACGCTGTTCGGCATCTCGTTCTTCGGGCCCGGTGCGATCCAGTTCTTCGATTCCGCCGCGAACCCGATCTTCCGCATCGAGTTCGACTCCGCGCTGCTCAATAGCTCGCTGAGTTTCGGCGCGAGCGACTTCGTGGGGTTCAACGTCCGCTTCAGCGGTTCGATCCTCGACTTCCCGACCCAGAACGAGGCCTTCGCTTTCAGTTTCGCGAACCCGGTCGCGGCGCCCGCCAACGGCGGCTTCACGGTGACTTCGAGCTTCACTTCCTCCGCCGACCGCCTGATCCCCGCGCCGGGCGCGCTGGCGTTGATGGGGTGCGGCGGGCTGGTGCTTGCCCGACGCCGCCGCTGATCCGGCACGGGCCCGCTGCCCGGTTCATCCACCCGCAACAGCAGACCGCTCTCGCCGGTCTTTCTCCCGCGGCACGGCGCCATCGACCCGTGCCGCGGTTGCTTTTGGAGTTCGAGCCGTCGGCACTCGTGCGGGTGTGCAGCGCCCGTCGGACCGCACCCGCCCGGCGCTCAGGCATAGCGGCGGAGCCGAAGGCTGTTCAGCACCACGCTCACGCTGCTGAAAGCCATGGCGGCGCTCGCGATGATCGGCGAGAGCAGCCAACCGGTGAACGGGTAGAGCACGCCGGCCGCGACGGGGATGCCCACGATGTTGTAGACGAAGGCCCAGAAGAGATTCTGCTTGATGGTGCGCATGGTGGCGTGCGACAGGGCGATCGACTGCGGCACGGCGCGAAGGTCTCCACGCATGAGCGTGATGTCCGCCGATTCCATGGCGACGTCGGTGCCCGTGCCGACAGCGAGGCCGACGTCTGCCTGCGCCAGCGCGGGAGCGTCGTTGATGCCGTCGCCGACCATGCCGACCACGTGCCCTTCGGCCTGGAGCGACTTGACCTTGTCGGCCTTGTCCTGGGGCAGGACTTCGGCGAAGACCCGGTCGACACCGACCTGAGAGGCAACGGCCTCGGCCGTGCGGCGGTTGTCGCCGGTCATCATGACCACGCGCAGCCCGAGGGCGTGCATCGTGGCAATTGCTTCCTTGGATTCGGGTCGGATGGTGTCGGCAACCGCGATGACGCCGGCCTCACGCCCATCCACCGCGACGAACATCGGGGTGCGCCCCCGCGCCGCCAGTTCCGCCGCCGCGACGCCGAGTGTGGATGGGATTCCGGCCTGATCCAGGAGCGCGACCTTCCCCACGAGCAACCGCCGACCTTCGACCGTCGCCTCGACCCCGTGCCCTACGACGGCGCGGAAGGCGGACGGCTCGACGAGCGACACGCCGCGTGCGACGCCCGCACGAACGATCGCCGCGCCGAGCGGGTGCTCGCTGTGTCTTTCGGCTGAGGCGGCCAGGCGCAGAAGTTCGTGCTCATCGAAGCCCGGCGCGGGCACGATTTCGGTGACGGCGGGCTTTCCGTGGGTGATCGTTCCGGTCTTGTCCAGAACGATCACCGTCAACTTGTGTGCTGTCTCGAGTGCCTCCCCGCCTTTGACGAGGATGCCGCGCTCGGCGCCCAATCCCGTCCCGACCATGATCGCCGTGGGCGTGGCCAGGCCGAGAGCGCACGGGCACGCGATGATCAGAACCGAAACAGCGGTGACCAGCGCCATGTTCAGGCGAGTCTCTGCGGGCGAGGCGAACCACCACACAGCGAACGCCAGCACCGCGATGGCGATGACGATGGGGACGAATACTCCGCTGATCTTGTCGGCCAGGCGCGCGATCGGCGCCTTGCTTCCCTGGGCCTCCTGCACGAGACGGACAATCTGTTGCAGCGCCGTGTCCGCTCCGACCTTCACCGCCACGAGGCGCAGCGCGCCTGTGGTGTTCACGGTCGCGCCGAACACGTCGTCGCCGGGTTGTTTCTCAACCGGCACGCTCTCGCCGGTCAGCATCGATTCATCCACGGCGGACCGGCCGCTCTCGACCTTTCCGTCGACCGGGATTTTCTCGCCGGGTCGGACCAGCACACGGTCGCCGACGATCACGGCCTCGACGGGCACGTCCTGCTCCTGGCCGTCCCGCAGCACCCGGGCGGTTCTGGCCTGCAGTCCGATCAGACGCCCGATGGCCGCGGTCGTGCGCCCGGTAGCCCTGGCCTCGAAGTACTTTCCGAGCAGAATGAGCACGATGATCACCGCCGCGGCCTCGTAGTAGACCGGGACCATCGGCACCCCGTGCATCGTCCCCGCGGCAGGGGTCGTTCCGCCTGTCACTCCTGCAAAGAACGAGGGCCGGATCGTCGCTGCGAGCGAGTAGGCGTATGCCGCACCCGTGCCCATCGCCACGAGCGTGTCCATGTTGGCGCTCAAG
>CALMQD010000108.1 GCA_937871415.1 uncultured Phycisphaerales bacterium
CTCGACGCCGATGCCGGCGCAGGAGACGCCGACCGCGCCGCGTTGGATGGAGCCGGCGGGCTCTGCGCCGCCGCGGGTCTCTGCTCAGCCGGCCGCTGCTCCGTCGCCGCACCCGCCGTTCCGCTCCCTGCACCCGCGCCTTCCGACTGAGCGCGCGTCTCCGCCGCGCCCAGCGCCACCAGCGCCGCCGCGCCCGCGCACACAACCCACATCCGAATGACCCGCCAGCCCTTCTTCATGTCCCCATCGTAGTTCGGATGCCGATGGTCCCTGTTTCGCCGCTCGCCGCGAACACCGGCCTCCAACCGCCACGCTTCCACCCCGTCCCCCGCCTCCCCGCGCTACCCTCCACCCGGTCAAGCCCTGATCTCCGCCGTTCCCGCGGCGGCGCGTGCCCTCACGCGCCCGCTCGTCCTTTCCGAGGTCCCGCATGTTCGAACGCCTCTCCGACGGCTTCTCCAACGTCCTCCGCCGCCTCTCCGGCCAGGCCAACATCACCGAAGCCAACGTCAGCGACGCCATGGCCGAGGTCCGCACCGCGCTCCTCGAAGCCGACGTCCACCACGAGGTCGTCGACGAGTTCTGCAAGGGCGTGCTCGAGTCCGCCCGCGGGCGCGAGGTCACCAAGAGCCTCAAGCCCGGCCAGGAGATGATCGGCATCGTCTACGACCAGCTCGTCGAACTCCTCGGCGGGGCTCCCGCATCCCCGGACCAGCCCCAACCCACGCCCCTGGCCGAAACCGAGTCCCCCATCCTCGCCGTCTCCCCCGGCCCCACGATCATCATGATGTGCGGCCTGCAGGGCTCGGGCAAAACCACCACCTGCGGCAAGCTCGCCGCGTACCTCAAGAAGCGCGGCCGCTCCGTCATGCTCGTCGCCGCCGACCTGCAGCGACCCGCCGCCGTCGAGCAGCTCCAGATCGTCGCCGAGCATGTCGCCAAGGACGCCCCGGGCAGCGCCCAGGTCGTCTGCTACGCCGAGCCCGACAAGACCGCCGAGTACGGCAAGGCCGTCGGCGTCGCCGTCCAGGTCTGCCGGCGCGCCATCGATCAGGCCCGCAAGCAGGGCATCGACACCGTCATCCTCGACACCGCGGGGCGCCTCCACGTCAACGACGCCCTCATGGAGGAACTCAACCAGGTCAACAAGACCCTCCAGCCCCACCAGGTCTTCCTCGTCGTCGACGCCATGACCGGCCAGGACGCCGTCAACTCCGCACGCGCCTTCCACCAGCGCCTCGAGGTCGACGGGATCATCCTCACCAAGTTCGACTCCGACACCCGCGGCGGCGCCGCCATCAGCGTCCGGCGCATCACCGGCGCACCCATCCGCTTCGTCGGCATCGGCGAGAAGATCGAGGCCCTCGAAGAGTTCCACCCCTCGCGCATCGCCAGCCGCATCCTCGGCATGGGCGACGTCCTCTCCCTCGTCGAGAAAGCCCGCGAGCAGGTGAGCGACGAGGAGGCCGAGGCGCTCCAGGAGAAGATGGCCAAGGGCGAGATGACGATGGACGACTTCCTCCGTCAACTCCGCACCATCCGGCGCATGGGCCCGCTCAAGCAGTTGATGGGCCTGCTCCCCGGCATCGGCTCGGCCCTCAAGGACATCAACATCGAGGACAAGCAGCTCGACCGCGTCGAGGCCATCGTGCAGTCCATGACCCCCGCCGAGCGCAAGAAGCCCGACGTGCTCGACAACTCACGCCGCAAGCGCATCGCCACCGGCTCGGGCACCAGCCAGAACGAGGTCGGCCAGCTCGCCAAGCAGTTCTCGACCGTCAGCAAACTCTTCAAGCAGATGGGCCAGATGAACGCCCGCGCTCAGTTCAACGCCGTCCGCGAGCTCGGCTCCGGCGCCGGCATGGCCGGGATGGGCAGCATGGGTGGGATGGGTGGAATGGCGGGGTTCGGACGCAAGGGCTCCACCGCCACGCCCAGCATCAAGAGCCGCTTCAAGAAGCGCAAGTAAATAGCTCGTCTCTCTCCCGCGTTCTCGCGAGAGAGATGTCGCGCCGAACGCGACAGAGTGGACAAGGTTCGCTTGGCCGGACGGATGAACGCGCGTGCCGCGCGCTATTCCGCTCAGTGCGCCGCTTCCTCGTGGTCGTGGTCCTCGACCGGCATCCCGTTCTTCTTCTTGTAGTCCGTGATCGCCGCCTTGATCGCGTCCTCCGCCAGCACCGAGCAGTGGATCTTCACCGGCGGCAGGCTCAACTCCTCGACGATCTGCGTGTTCTTGATCTCGTCGGCCTGGTCGAGCGTCCGCCCCTTGAGCCACTCGGTCGCCAGCGAACTGCTCGCGATCGCCGAGCCGCACCCGAAGCACTTGAACTTCGCGTCCTCGATCACTCCCGACTGCGGGTTGACCTTGATCTGCAACTGCATCACGTCGCCGCACTCGGGCGCGCCCACCAGCCCCACGCCGATGTCCTTGCGCTCCTTGATGTCCTTCTGCGTGCCGAACGAGCCCACGTTCCGCGGGTTCTCGTAGTGGTCGATGATCTTGGGACCGTAAGACATGGGGAAAATCTCCAAATGGGCAAATGGCCAAACCGCCAAATGCCTCGAAACCGCTCGCCGAACGCCTCCAACCAACCCATCCACCGATTTGGCCATTTGGCCATTTCTCTATTTGGCCATTTCTTTAGTGGTGCGCCCACTCCACCTTCGACAGATCGATCCCCTCGTTGTGCATGTCGTACAGCGGCGACAACTCTCGCAGCTTCTTCACCGCCGTCACCACGCTCTTGATCGTGTACTCGATCTCTTCATCCGTCGTCCACTTCCCCAGGCTGAACCGCAGCGACGAGTGCGCCAACTCATCCCCCACGCCCAGGCTCTTGAGCACGTAACTCGGCTCCAGCGATGCGCTCGTGCACGCCGACCCCGACGACAGCGCGATGTCCTTGCACGCCATCATCAGGCTCTCGCCCTCCACGAACCCGAAACTGATGTTCGTGATGTGCGGCAGGCGCTTCTCCGCGTGCCCGTTCACCTGCGTCACGTCCAACTGACGCGTCACCTCGGTCTCCAGCCGCTTGCGCAGTTTCGACAGCCGCGCCGCGTCCCGCTCCATCTCCGACAGCGCGATCTCCGCCGCCTTCCCCAGCCCCACGATCCCCGACACGTTGAGCGTTCCCGACCGGAACCCGCGCTCCTGCCCGCCGCCGTCCTGCTGCGAAACCAGCCGCACGCGCGGCTTGCGCCGGCGCACATACAACGCGCCCACGCCCTTGGGGCCGTAGAACTTGTGCCCGCTCAGGGAGAGCAGATCGACGTTGTCCTTCTCCACGTCCACCGGCATCTTCCCCACCCACTGCGTCGCGTCCGTGTGGAACACGATGTCGCGCTCGTGGCACAACGCCCCGATCTCGCGCACCTCGTTGATCGTCCCGATCTCGTTGTTCGCCCACATGAGCGTCACGAGGATCGTGTCCGGACGCAGCGCGCCCTTCACCATCTCCGCCGTGATCACCCCGTCCGCCTTCGGCTCCAGGAAGGTCACGTCGAACCCCTCCTTCGCCAGACGCTTGCACGGGTCCAGCACCGCCTTGTGCTCGTGCACCGCCGTGATGATGTGCCCGCGGCACTGACCCGAGCCGTGCGGCGCCTTCTCGTACATCTCCGCCGCGCCCTTGATCGCCAGGTTGTTCGCCTCCGTCGAGCCCGACGTGAACACGATCTCCTTCGCCGACGCCCCCAGCAGCTTCGCGACCTGCTCACGCGCCCAGTCCACGCCCTCCTCCGCCTTCCAGCCGAACGCGTGGTTCCGCGAACCCGGATTGCCGTACACCTTCGTGAAGTACGGCAGCATCGCCTCCACTACCCGAGGGTCGCAGGGCGTCGTCGCCGCGTGATCCAGATAAATCGGCAGTTGCAGCGCCATGTGAATCCACTTCCTTGCCCGACGCCGGCAAAGCCCCGCGGCCCATCCGGTCGTCGAAATCAGTTCGTCATCCCGCCACCGACAGACGCACCACCCCACGCCCGAACCTCGCGCCCCCACGTCCACGAAGGCCCCACCCGTCTATACTGACGTCCTTGAGACTCAGAATCAACCAGCAGACCGCCCATTCTACGCCCCAGATCGCAGCGAGTTTGACCATTTCGCCGCCATCCGCCGTGATTCAACCCGCAAAGTTGACCATCTGGTCGACTTCTGAACGCCTCAGGCGCGCACGACTCCCCCGCCGCCCCGCGGCAGACTTTCCAACCAGCCCGTCGTCGACTCCCCGTCCCCACGATCCCCGCTTCCCCGCACCGCCCGCCGCCATCACCGCAGCCGCGATCACTTCGGCCGCAGATAGTCCATCTCGACCCGGTTCCCCCGGCCCACATACTCCACCCGCGCCATGTACGCCCGCATGAGCAGCAGCCCGCGCCCCGTCGGCAGTTCCAGCCGGTCGTCCGTCGTCGGGTCCGGCACGCTCGCCGGATCAAACCCCGGCCCGCGGTCCTCGATCGCCAGCGTGACCTTGTCGGCGCCGACGTCGAACTCGATCCGCACCGGCTCACCCGGGCGGTCCTTGTGCCCGTGACGGAACGCGTTGACGATCGCCTCTTCGAGCGCCAGACGCACCGCAAAGACGCTCGCCTCCGGGTACTGCCGCGCCGTCATCGCCGCCAGCAGGCGCGACTCCACCCCCTCGATCTCGCCCCGGTTGTTGTGAACCTCGACCTTGGCCGAGGTCTCCGCCCCCCCGGCCCCCCCGGTCCCCCCGGCCCCCCCCGCGCCCGGCTTGCCGCTCGACGAACCGGAATGTTGGGGAGCAGGTGAGCCCATTCGATTTGCCATCCACGCCGGTCTTCGTGCCTGCCCGACTGATCCCCGCCCGCAAGCCCGCTCGCTCACGCCCGGGGTTCGCCGCTTCCCCCTTCGGGGCCTCGTGCCTTCGCGGCTCTGTCCTTCCCGATCAACTGAAACTCTTCATCGCCGAGTCCGTCGAGTCGTGGATCTGGAACAGCCGGTCCAGTTTCGTGATCTTGAACACCTCGTAGATCTGCGGGTCGATGTTCGCCAGGCGCAACTGCCCCTTGCGCGTCTTGATCTTGTTGTTCACCGTGATCAGCGTCCCCAGCGCCGCCGACGACAGGTGGTCCACGTTCGCGAAGCTGATCAGCAGCTTGGGAGCCGCCTCCGCCTCCACCAGCCCGCTGATCTCCTCCCCGATGGCGGCGAT
>CALMQD010000109.1 GCA_937871415.1 uncultured Phycisphaerales bacterium
GCGTGGAGGGAGAGCGCGAGCGTGACCGGGAGGTCGCACTCGCGCGACAGCCGCTCGATCGCCGCGGGCAGGCCGACCGTCGAGATGGTGATCTTCCGCGCCGAGATGTTCAACCCCCAAGGCGCGTTGAGCGTTCGGACCGCGTGCATCACCGCGCCGAAGTTGCTCAGGGGCTCGCCCATTCCCATGAACACGACATTGGTGATCCGCCCGACGTGCCGCGGGGTTGTCGGAGTCGCGGGCTGATCGAACAGCCGCCCCAAGCGCCACACCTGCTCGACGATGCGCCCCGCCGAGAGATTCGCGTCGAGCCCGCCGAGCCCGCTGGCACAGAATCGACAGCCCACCGGGCAACCGACCTGCGAAGAAATGCAGGCGGTCCGCCGACGATATCGCCCGCCGCCGGCGGCTTCGCCCGATGGACCCGGGCGCGTGCGAACGCCGGCACGTTCGCCCCATCCCCGACCCCGAGAGCGGCTTTGACCGCGGGAATGAACCCCGATCGGCCCGCCCCTGCCCCCACTACTCCAAGCGCCTTCGCCGGTGGGCGGAAGATCCTCGTCCTCGTCGTCCTCGGTCTCCTCGCGCTCCGAGGGAATCATCACGCACTCGGTCTGTCGCGATGGATCGTCCGGCGCCGCGGCCCCCGAACCGATGATCGGCAGCGGCGTGCCGGAAACGGCGCCCGCCGCCTGCGGCGAGTCGTCCCACTGGATCAGGAGTTTCTGGGTGTCGTCGCTCGCCCGTTGATGGCGCACGATGTGGCCCGAAAGAAACGTCAGGCCCTGCGTCGGATGGGCGATCAGGTCGCGGTCCGAAGCGGACAGGTTCGTCATCGCGCCGGCGTCGCAGACGCCCTTGGCGTACACCCACTCGAGGATCTGCTTGGCGCGGAACGCCGCCATGCCGCGCGACTGGCACCAGTCCTGGAGCGATTCGGGCGTGAAGTCGAAGATGTGGGCCACGGGGTGCTTCACGGGCTGAGGATAGGAGACCTCAACCCGCTCACCCAGCCGGCAGAAGCCCGCGGCGATGGGCCAGCGAGATCGCGAGCATGCTCTTGGCGTCGCGCAGTTCGCCGGAGTCGATCATCGCCCAGACCCGCGGCAGGTCGATGAGTTCGACGTCGATCGACTCGTCCTCTTCGAGTTTCTGGCCCACGTACGAAAGCCCCGTCGCGACAAACGCGTGCATCCGCTCGTCGGTCATGCCGGGCGTGGTGAAGAACCAGCCGAGGCTCGTCAGATTCGCCGCGGCGTACCCGGTCTCTTCGATGAGTTCCCGGACCGCGCAGTGGGCGGGGTCCTCGGTCTGACCGTGACCATCGCGCTCGAGCGTTCCGGCGCAGCACTCGTAGATCACCTCCGGCGGTTCACCCTTGCGTGCGAGGGCCCAGCGCGTGTTGCGGATCATCACGAGGCGCGGCGGCGTCGAGGGCTGCTCCAGAAGCGCGACCACCACCACCGCGCCGGGGTGGCGCACAAACTCCCGGTCCAGCGGCTTGCGCCCGAGGCGCTCGATCCGCACCACCTCGAAGTCGAACTTGCGCCCGCGATGGATGATCCGGTGGGTGAGGATGGGGGTGGGTGTGCTCATGCCGGCGTTGGGTCCCGTCGCCTCGCTTCAGTCACGCCACCACAGTTTGCCGCCGTACACGCCCGCGTCGCCCAGATCTTCCGCGATGCGGATGAGTTGGTTGTACTTGGCGTTGCGGTCGCTGCGGCACGGCGCGCCCGTCTTGATCTGCCCGCAGTTGGTCGCCACCGCCAGGTCCGCGATCGTCGCGTCCTCGGTCTCCCCCGAGCGGTGCGACATGACCGCGGCGTAGCGGCTGCGGACCGCCAGGTTCACCGCGTCGAACGTCTCGCTGAGCGTGCCGATCTGATTGACCTTCACAAGAATCGCGTTGGCACAGCCGGTGTCGAGCCCCTTCTGCAGGAACTTCGGGTTGGTCACGAAGAGGTCGTCGCCGACGAGTTGCACCTTCTCCCCCAGGCGCGCCGTGAGTTTCTTCCACCCGTCCCAGTCGCCCTCGGCCAGCCCGTCCTCGATCGAGCGGATCGGGTACTTCTTGCACCACCCCGCCCACAGGTCGATCATCTCGTCGGACGAGGCGACCTTCTTCGGGTCGCTCTTGAAGAAGCAGTAGCCTTTCTTCTTCTTCGCCGCGGCCTCGTTCCAGAGTTCGCTTGTCGCGGGGTCGAGGGCGACGAAGATCTGGCGTCCCCAGTCGTACCCGGCTTTTTCGGTCGCCTCCTCAAGCAGTTTCAACGCGTCTTCAGCATTCTTGAGGTCCGGCGCGAAGCCGCCCTCGTCCCCCACCGCTGTCGATAGGTGCCGCTCGTGCAGCACCTTCTTGAGGGTGTGGTAGATCTCGACGCACGAGCGCATCGCCTCGTGGAAGTCGTCGAAACCCCAGGGCTGGATCATGAACTCCTGGAAGTCGACGTTGTTGTCGGCGTGCTTGCCCCCGTTGAGCACGTTGAACATCGGCACCGGCAGCACCTTGGCCGCCGAGCCGCCGAGGTATCGATACAACGGCAGTTCGCACGCGATCGCCGCGGCCTTGGCGACCGCCATCGACACGCCCAGGATCGCGTTGGCGCCGAGTTTCCCCTTGTTGTTCGTCCCGTCGATCGAGACGAGTTCGCGGTCGATCGCCTCCTGCTCGCGGGCGTCGACGCCCTCGATCACCGGCGCGATGATGTCGATCACGTTGTCGACCGCCTTCTCGACGCCCTTCCCCAGGTAACGCTTCTTGTCCCCGTCGCGGAGTTCGACGGCCTCGTGCTCGCCCGTCGAGGCGCCCGAGGGGACCGCCGCCCGGCCGACCGCGCCCGAACTCAGCGCCACCTCGACCTCGACGGTCGGGTTGCCGCGGGAATCAAGCACCTGGCGTGCGTGGACCATGACGATGTCGAACATGGCGGGCTCCTGGAGTTTCGGGCCGCGGCTGCGGCGCCGTGACTGGCCGGTTCGGGGAGAATCGTCGGCCAGTGTAGCGGGCGGCGGCACGCGGTTTCCCGGGAGAGGCCCCGACCCCTGGGCCTATCGTTCGCCATGCCTCTGACCGCCCAGCACTTTGCGGAACGCATCTCGCGCCTCCGGGCCGACCTGGGAGAACAGTCCCGACGCGTCCGCACTCTGATCGAGGGGGCCTTCGACGCGGCCTTCGCCCGCGACACCGGCGCCGCCCAGCGCGTCATCGACCTCGACGAGGTCATCGACCGCGTCGACGTCGACATCGAGAAAGCGTGCGTCGCGCTGCTGACCGAGGCCTGCGGCTCGAACGCGACCATCACGCCCGACCAGGTCCGCATGGTCCTGACGATCGTGAAGGTCAACAACGAACTCGAGCGCATCGCCGACGCGGGCGTGGTCGTAGGAGAACTCGTCAAGCCCATCGCCGCGAGCACCGCGCCCCTGCCCGACACGCTCCGCGTCATCACGAACTCCGTGGTCGGCATCCTGCGGGACGCCGGGCTCTCGCTCGAGAAACTCGACGGGCGTCTGGCCAAGGTCGTGCTCGCGAGCGAGGACGCCGTCGAGGCGTTCAAGGACGCGATCGTCCGCGACATGACGGTGCAGATCGCCGCCGGCCGCCTGAACGCTGACCGGGCGTTCCTGGTGCAGGAGATCACGACGCAGTGCGAGATCATGGCCGGACACTGCACGAACATCGCCGAGCAGGCGCTGTACGTCGCCACCGGCAAGATCATGCGTCACATGGAGGGGCACTGGACCGAAGTGCCGGAAGCGCCCGCGAACGGCTAACGGGACGCCGGCCCCGCCGCGGCCGTCGGCGCTTGGCCCTCCACCCCGAGGCCCGCGGAGGTGTCGGCCTCGGCAACGGTCGCTGGTTCGGCCATTGCCCCCAGCGATTCGACCTCGATCGACACCGGCAACTGCACCTTGAATCGCACCTGCCGCCGCCCCTGGGGCTGAAGCGCCGCGAAGGCCGCGCAGGACTCGAGATGGTCGAGCACGATCGTCCCCTCGCCCTTGCGGTCGGGCCGGCGCGTGAGCGTCAGGCTCACGCCGATCGAGCCCGGCTTGAACACATTTCGGAAGGTGAACCGTGCGCAGGCGCGCTGCCCTTGCTTCATCGGCGGCAGGTCGCGTTCCTCGTCCATCGCGGAAAACGCCAGCAGGTCCACCCCGGTGCGATCGCGCAGCCCGACCACCAGGTCCAGCCGCTCCAGGTCGCGCCGCGCCTCCAAGAACACCTCGACGACGACGTCCTCGCCGAACTCGAAGGCGTTCGCAGGCGCGAGCACCGCGGGCTCGCCCGGAAGAACGCGGAGCACCCGCACGCCCAGCACCTGCGCGTGCCCTTCGCCGTAGCGCAGCGCCGCCTTCACGGGCGAAGTCAACTCCATCGGCTGCGCCAGGCCGGGCTGGGCCTTCTTGGCGCGCTGGGTGTTCTCGTCGCGCAGGTGCGACATGTAAAGGTCCATCGCCTGTTCCGAAGGGCCCAGGAACCTCTGCCGGCCCGCCTCGATGAACAGGCCACTTTTGCAGATCGACCGCACGGCGTCGGGCGAATGGGAGACAAAGAGCAGGCTGACGCCCGTGTCGAGCAGCTGCCGCAGGCGGGCCAGGCACTTCTGCTGAAAGCCCGCGTCACCGACGGCGAGGATCTCGTCGAGGATCAGGATGTCCGGCTGCACCATGATCGCGACCGAAAAGGCCAGGCGCGCGTGCATGCCCGACGAGTAGACCTGCACGGGCTGGTCCATGAAGTCGCCGATGTCGGCGAACGAGGCGATCTCTTCGAAGCGGTTCTCCATCTCCCGGCGCGAAATCCCCAGGATTGCGCCCGACAGGAACACGTTCTCACGTCCGGTGAACTGTGGGTTGAATCCGGAGCCGAGTTCGAGAAGAGCCGCGACGCGACCGCGGATCTGCACCTCGCCCGCCGTCGGCGCCAGCGTGCCCGAGATGATCTGCAGCAGGGTGCTCTTGCCCGATCCGTTGCGCCCGACGATCCCCAGCGACTCGCCGCGCGGGACGTCGAACGAGATGTCGCGCAGGGCCCAGAATCGCCGGGAGATGGCCTTCTCGCCGCCCAGCACGACCTTCTTGAGCCGGTCGAACGGGCGCGCATAGATCTCGTAGCACTTCGAGACCCCGCGCACGCTGATGGCCGATGCCGATGATGCGGGCGCGATGGGTCCGTCCG
>CALMQD010000110.1 GCA_937871415.1 uncultured Phycisphaerales bacterium
CTGCTCGAACCGGGCGAGATCCCGTCCTCCAGACTCGATCAACTGGTCCGCGACGCCGACGCCTCGCTGGTCGTACTGGCCGGCTATCTGAGGCGCATCCATATCCCGGAGAGTCTCCGGTGGCGCGTCGTGAACATCCATCCCGCGCTGCTGCCTTCGTTCGGTGGACCGGGGATGTACGGCGACCGGGTACACGCGGCCGTCTTGAACGCCGGGTGCAAGGTCTCCGGGTGCACGGTTCATCTGTGCGACC
Organism: uncultured Phycisphaerales bacterium; assembly: GCA_937871415.1. GTDB lineage: Bacteria > Planctomycetota > Phycisphaerae > Phycisphaerales > UBA1924 > JAHBK01. Next base: position 254 of record CALMQD010000110.1, read on the forward strand.
ATGAGTACGACCGGGGGCCGATCCTCGTCCAGCGGGCGTGCCCGGTGCTGGAAGGTGATGATCCGCACACGCTGGGGGCCCGGGTGTTCCAAGAAGAGTGTCTGGCCTACCCCCAGGCCCTGCGACTGCTGCTGGACGGACGCGTGCGGGTCGAATCGAGCCCGGCGGGCGCCCATGTCGCCAGGATTCTCCCGGGCTGAGGAACCTCGCCCAGGCCCGGAACGTCCAACAGGAAAACCCTTGGATTCGTGCGGACCCCATCTCCGGTCGGTCTGGCGGCGAGCGGCCTTGCGCGTCGCCCTGGGAGCGCTGGCGCTTTTCCAGCCGCCCGTGCTGTCACTTGCGCAGATGTCACCGGGCCCGGCGTCGGATGTCCCCGCGAGCGAGGAACGCCTGACCAAGGGACAGGAGATCGAGCAGCTCCGGAAGCGCTTCCTCGACGCGTTCAAGGCCAAGCAGTTCGACGCGGCTGAAGAGGCGCTCCTGCGATGGATCGCCCTCGATGGGCGAGACTTCGTCCCGTACTACAACATGGCCTGCACCGCGGCGCAGCAGGGGAACGTCGACGTCGGGGAGCGGATGCTGCAGGCGGCGGTCATCCGCGGATTCGGCGATCGCGTCAAACTCGTCAGCGACCCGGACCTGGAGCCGCTGCGGTCGGGCGAGACGTACAAAGCGATCCTCGAAGGCTGGGACCGCATCATCACCGCGAGTGTCGAGCGGAGGCTCAGCGATCTCGAGACCAAGTACACCAAGGCCAAGGGATATGTCTACGAGCGCGACGAGGCCGACCGGCTCGCCTTTGTCTCCGCCTTCGAGCCCGGGTCCTTCAAGGAGGCCAAGGACCTCCTCGCCCGATTGACCATGTGGTGGGACACGCAGGTCCTTCCGAAGGATGAGCCCTGGCGCAGCGGCCAGTCACCATCTCGCGGCGGTGAGCCCTGGGTCATCGTGATCCTGCCCACACGCCCCGACTTCCAGGCCTGGGCGCAGGACGCCTACGGCGGCATGTGGGAACGCATCGGCGGCGAGTACGCGCACGACGAGCGCCGTTTGATCGCGATGGACCTGGGCTCGACGCTCCGCCACGAGTACTGGCACGTCCTGCACTGGCGGCACATGGAGCGACTGGGCCAGCGCCACCCGGCGTGGATCATGGAGGGGTTGTGCTCGCTGGTTGAAGACGTGGAGATCGGACCCGAGGGGCAGGCCGTCTTCATCCCGAGCTGGCGGACGAACATCACCAAGAAGGCCGCGAGGTCGGGCGGGCTCATGCCGCTCGAAGCGCTCTTTGCGCTCGATCCCGGCACCTTTCTGCGCAACCGTCCGCTGGCGCAGTATGCGCACGCCCGGTCGCTGTTCCTGTTCCTGGCGTCGAAAAACAAACTGCGGGACTGGTACACGCTCTACGTCGAGAACTACACGCAGGACCCGACGGGGCGAGTCGCCTTCGAGAAGCTCTTCGGGAAGCCGATCAAGGAAGTCGACAAGGACTTCCGCGCCTGGCTGCGCTCGCTGCCGGACACGGCCGTGGAGATCCGCCCCGGAATGGCCAACCTGCCCTTCGACGTGGACATGGGTTCGGGCGACGGCGTCGTGGTGATCTCGTACCCCGGCAGCCGCGGCGCCGGCATCAAGATGCGCGACATCGTCACCGCGATCGACGGCAAGCCGGTGCGAGATCTGTACGACGTGGCCCGTGTGCTCTCGCAATACAAGCCCGGGCAGGCGGTCGACATCGCGTACAAGCGTCCGATGGCCAAGGGCGAGCAGCGCCCGGCCGTGGCGAGTGTCACGCTCATTCGCCAGCCTAGCTGACTCCGGACGCTCAGAGCGGCACGCGCGAGAGCCCCATGGCACGCCGCCAGGCCGAGAGCTGGCCCAGGTGCCCGCTCTCGTGTTTGACCATGAGCGTCACGAGCATGTCGCCGACGGTCGGGTGCATCGCGCGCCAGCGCGGGAGCGGGTTCGGGGCGCTTGTGAGGCTGGGGGCAGCGGCCTCGAGCGCACGCTCACCCGCGGCGTGGATCACGCGCCATTGCTCCAGCAACGCGGCCTTCTCCGGGTACGCGGAGGGATCGGCCAGAGGTTCGGACTTCTGCCCGTAACGATGGTCCGCCGGGTCGTCGAAGGCTCTGCCCGAAGCAAGGTCCACAGCGACCGCGGCGTAGAGGTTCAGGTGAGAGAAAACCCACGCCGGGTGATTGAGTGTGCGCCCCGGCACCGGTTGAGCAACGAACCGCGCCGGGTCGATGTCCTCCGCGAGGCGCAGCGCGTACGCGGCGTTGCGCTTCCACGTGATCAGGATCGCGGCGGCGAGCGGGTTTACGCCCGAGGATGGGTTCATCACGCCGTCTCCTGTTTCTTCATCGCGGGTGGGGCTACTCGCTCAAGCGCAGGTCGCTGATGCTCAGCACGGGCACCTCGCCGCGCTCCACGAACCGGCGATTGACCACGGTGCCCTGGGCCCGGACCCGGCGCCCATCGAACGCGCGGGCGGACTCGATGACGCGCGAGACGTCGACCTCGAGCGCCGCGGCGCTAACACCCGTCGGGAGTTTGACCGGTTCATCGAGCGTGAGCGACCATCCGGTGGTCTCGCCGCCGATTGCGACCAGCCCGCTCTTGAGGAGGCCGATGTACGGCTCACCTCGTACCGGCGGCGTCTGACCGATGGGTTTGATCGGGGCCATGGACCCTCCGGAATCGCACGCGGGGATCGTCAAAACGCCGGCGGCAGTCGCGCCGGCGGCCAACAGCGCAAGCGATCCCCGGGCAAACGCTCGGCGCGAGAACACGCGCCTCGAGGGGACGGCGGGCAGGGTGGGCGCGTGGCCGCGAAACAACTGGGTGTTCATGTCCGATGATCGTTGGCCGGCGGGGGCGGGCGAACCACCGGGCGGGGAGTGCCGTCGGCCCGCAGGTTGGACTCTGGACTAGCTTCCGCCGATCGCGGGTGTGCAATCGCCCCCGAGGGTGGCCTCGGCCCCGGACCTGCCCCCACTCCCGGCACGCCGGGTCTTGGGGGTCTGGAGGCGGTCTCCGCGTTCCTGTGTGGCGGTTCGGCGGGAGCCGGATCGCCCTCGTCGGGGGCGAGTGCGTAGGTGTCCGTTTCCTCGATCGGCGTGGCCTCGGCGCGCGGGCGCGTCCACTTCGCCGGCGTGACCGACGCGGATTCGATCGGAGGTGGCGGCGGCGGAGCTTCGGCGTGGGCCATCTCCTCCGCCAGGCGTGCACGGGCGGCACGCTCGCGAAGGCGTTCGGCGGTGGCCGCCGCGTTGACGTTGTTGATGACCGCCCAGTGGGTCATGTTCGCGAACTGAAAGAGGCCGACGTAGAAGTGCACCACCGACGCGAGCGTGACGAGGAACATGATCGAACTGAGCAGGAACCCGGCGAACGGCAGGCCGACCAGTCCGGAGGTCACGGAGAAACCCACCGCCAGCGCCCACGCGATCGACAGGTAACTCGCGGACTTGAAGTGGTCGCTCAGCGACGTGTCACTCGCCCAGTCGGCAAGGTTGGACAAGTACAGGCAGAGCGCAAACTGGCCGGCGAAACCCGACAGGAAGAACGCCAGCCCGAGCCAGTTCATCGCCGTCGCGGCACCGGTCATGTTCTTCGCGACCAGCATCTCGGCTATCAACGCCGTGGCCGCCCAGCACGCCCATCCGGCCTGCGAGAGGCGGCATACCAGACGCAGTTTCGACCACTCCCGCGCCGAGTTCTCAGTCCCTCCCGGCCGGGGCTTGGTGCAGATGAACACACCCGCCCACCACATGAGCGTGGTGCCCAGCAGCCCGAGCATGCACAGCGTGTGCATCCCACCGTCGGTGATCCATACGCCGACGCGAAAACAGAGGAAGATGACGCCCGCGAAGGCGAGGATGTACGCGCCGGAAGAGAGCGAGTGGAGCCAGGTCAGCGGCGCGTCCACGATCGAGTCGTCGCTGGAGCGGCGGCGGGAGCGGGCGATGGTCTTGCCGCACTCGGGACAGGCCCCGTCCTCTCTCAGGCCCTTGAGGTTGTACCCGCAGTGGTCGCAAAGCCGCTCATCGAGAATGGTGGCGGCGAGGCCGCTGCGCCGGTGCGGGTCCGCGGGGCTTGAGCGAGTGATGGGGCTGGGGCCGGGGCCGCGCATGGCGTCAATATACCACGCCGAGCGGGCTGGGTCGCCGGGGCGAACTCTTATGTCGCGCCGGCATCGGTTCTCATGTCGTCGACGGGCGCGCGGAAGTTCAGGGCCGGGTGCGTCGCCGGGCACTCCCGCGCCGCGGGCGTTCCCCAGACGCCGACCCAGTGCTCCGGCTCGGCTTCGACGAGCGCGTACCCGCTGGTCTCGTCGGCGACCGCGGTTGTGCCGCCGGTTCCGGCCTTTCCCGGCCACCAGGCG
>CALMQD010000111.1 GCA_937871415.1 uncultured Phycisphaerales bacterium
CAAGGCCGCAGGCGCCGGCCTCGCCCGGATTCGTGAGCGTGCGACGAAGGTCGCAGGCCCAGGCGGGGCTGCGCACCGACACGCGGGGCGCGACCGGATGACCGTCGCGCCCGCGCCAAGCCGCGGCTTCGTGGTTTCCCGGCTCCGGCCCCGCGCGCTGCTCGGTCACGGGCCGGCGCCAATCCCACGAGAACGGCCCGTGCACAAGCCATTGCGTGACGGGACGCTGCGCGCGGAGAAGTTCCTGTGCAATGGTCGCCGCCTCTCCACGCGCATCACGCGTTCGGACCACCGCCACTCGACGCGCCATCAGTCCCACCGGCGGCAACTTCAACGCCCGCGAGTGATCGCCCGGAAGCGCGATCTCGACGAAGCCGCGACTGAAGTGGCCGTCGCCCTCCGTCCCCCCCTGTGCGGCGCCCGTGAACTCGACCGTCTGCTCGCTCATCAGCGACTCGGTCCGACCCAGCACGTCGACGATCTGCACCGTCGCCGTCTCGCCGGGCTTCGCGTACGGGTGGATCAGCAGTGTTCGCGCGGCTCCCGTCGCCGGCGCCGCGCACGGCCCCGGGTCAACGCTTGCAACACCGATCCCATCGACCGCACGCAGGCGCGCGGCACGCCGTTCGAGTTCCTCGACCCTCGGCGCCGAGCCCGCCGAAGTGAGGATCCGCGGTCGCGCGCCGTCGTCGGAGTCCCGAGTTCGGCGCATCTCGCGTTCGAGACGACGCCGAGCGCCCCGTTCGTCGTCAGCCGCGGCGTCCATCGGCACACTCGCGTCAAAGGCGACGGACTCCCGGATGTCGCGCAAACCCAGGTCCGTTCGCTCCGGCGCTGCACCGATCTCGATCACGATCCGGCGGCGCGGCGGCTGTCCGGCATAGGCGCCCACGGTCCCGGCGACTTCCAGATGCAATCGCCAGGATTGCCCGGGCGTGGGTGCCCAGGTGGCAACCACCCTCGTCGTCCCGTGCTCGCCGCGCCGATACCCGTCGCTCTCGCCGTCGTCCTCGTAGAGGAAGCGTTCGAAGCGTCGCGTCCCCGGGTTCGGGCCCACGGTCGCCGGCGGGAACAGCCGCACGATGAGCGTGGGTTCCGCGGCGACTCCGCTCATGCGCGTCGTCGCGGGCTGCAGGAAAAGCGGCGGGCCGGCGCGCGCAAACACCGGCATCTCGTCGATCGCCGCGCCGATCCACGCATAGCGACCGTCAGGACTTGCCGCCGGAACAACCACGTGCTCACCCGTCGTGAGGTTGAACCACGACTGCGCACCGGCCGGCGCTTCCTCGTCGGCGGAGTTTGGCGGCGGGAACCACACGGCGCGCGTCGCGACAAAGTCAGGCCCTTCTCCCGGAGACACGACCGGCGCGACCAGCACATCGTCGCCGAGCATGTACTGATGAGGGCACGCGTAGGCGCTTTCGCAGCCCGGGTGATCCCACCACATCGGACGCAGGAGCGGCTCGGCACCCTGCGAAGACCGCCACGCGGCGGTGTAGATCGACGGGAACAGCACCGCCCGCAGGTCGAACGCCCGCTTGGCCGCGGCCCGGAACGGCTCGGCGAGCAGCCACGGCCGACGGTCGAGGTCCTGCTGCCGCGCCGAGTGCAGGCGCAGCGCCGCGCTGAGCGCGCCGAACTGAATCCACCGCGTCAGGGCCTCGTCGTTGCGCGGCCCGAAGTGGCCGCCGATGTCGTGCGACCAGAAAAAGCACCCCGACCCGGCGCTGGCGAGCGAGAAGGCGACCTGGTACGCGAGCATCTCCCAGCCCGTGTGCGCATCGCCCGAGAAGTGGATCGGATGCCGGTGGTCGCCGAGGCCCGCAAACCGCGAGAAACTCAGGCCTCGACGGCGAGGCAATCCCCCTTCGAGCGTCGGTTCCTCCGGGCGGCCGCGCGCCGGAGTGCCGGCGCGGGAGTGCTCGAAGAACAGCCGGTTCAGCCACGTAAGATTGGTAAGCCCCGGCACCGAGCGCACGAAGCGTTCCTGCTGCCAGTCGAGCCACCAGAAGTCCACGCCCTGCGCGAGCGTCGTCGGCGCGGTCGAGGCCCCGGCGTCGCCCTCCGGCGCCTCCAAGGGCGCGAGCATCTCATCGAAGATCGCGCGCATGTACGCCTTGTTCCCCGCGTCGAACTCGATGCGGTCGCGCGTGCCCGGGTCGGCGCCGAGCCGGCGCATGAACGCGTCGTACCGTTCCTCGCCCGGTCCGACGCCCTCCGCCGGGTGCAGGTTGAGCGAGACCTTCAGGCCCTCGGCGTGCAGGTCGCTCAGCAGGGCCTCGGCGTCGGGCAGGAGCCGCCGATTCCAACTCCACCCGGTCCATCGCCCGTCCGTCGAGGCGCTGTGCCAGTCCATGTCGAGCACCATCACGTCCAGCGGGAAGCCGTATCGCTCGTAGTCTCGAACGATCTCGCGATACTCGGCGGACGTGTAGGGCCAGTAGCGGCTGAATCAGCTCCCCAGCGCCGATCTTCGCGGCAGAGGGACCGGGCCGCTCACCAACGCGAGCGAACGCAGCGCCGCGCCGTAATCCTCGCCGTACATGAACAGGTACCAGTCGATGCGCGCCGAGCCGTCGGGTCCGGACATCGCGTACCCCAGCCAATCGCGGCACGCGACCCAGTCGTCGACGAGCAGGTGGCCCGACGAGTCATCCGCGAGCCCCCATCCGCGGCGTGAGAGGATGCCGACCGCAAGGGTCGACCCGGGGTCCGGGCCGCGCCGGTTGTCGAGGGATTCGACCGCGCCGCCGAGATTCCGGTCGTCGACCAGCCCCGGACTCCATTCCACCGGCGCGTCACCGTCGCGAGACGCGCGTTCGGACTCGCGCAGGCGCACTGTCAGTGCCGGTCCACGCTCGCCGCGCGCCGCGTGGGGCGGAAGGCCGTCGGGCCGGTACTCGATGATCAGCCTTTCGCCGGTCAATCGGACAGGCTCGGCGGCACTGTCCGGGACGGTGCAGCGGGCCATCGGCGGGACCGACAACCCGGCGCGCGCGGTCGCAAAGAGGCTGGGCTCGTCGACGAACCGCCCGTCGGGCGCCCACTCGACCCGCAGGCAGTTGGGCGTGAGAATCGAGAATCGCGATGAGCCCATGGGCAACGGGAGCGTATCAGGGTTCGGCCCATGCTCGGGATCGCTTGCACAAGCCCGCAGACAGCGCAATCTGAACAGTGCATCGCACGCGGAATGTCCGAGAATCTGCGCCCGCCGCTCGGCGCCGGCCAACAATGTCGAATCTGCGCGACAGGCCGTCCGTGGCGCGGGCCGGCCGGCCCGGCCCGCCCGATGTTGGAGCGTGGACCATCCGGCCCCAGATCGATTCCCGTCCGTACTTCGGAGCCCGAGCGAGATGACTTGTTCCTCCCGACTTGCCCATGATCTTCCGCGGCGCACCGGGCTCGGCCTGGCCCTGCTCCTATTGACCTGCGGCGGCGCCCGCGGGCAGGACTCGGTCCCGTCGACCCCCGGCGGCAACGACGCCCTCTCGCCCTACGACGCCACGACGCTCGAAACCCGATACGTCGTCGACGCCGCGCCGCTGACAACCTCGTGGGGCCGGGCGTGGTGGGTCGCGCCCGTGCTGAAGGCGACGCGCGAGATCAACCCGCTGTACCGCACGAACATCCTGGGCGCCGCGGCCGTTTCGCCGACGTTCAAGACGGGCGTGGCGTTCACGCCCACGAACTTTGCCCTGTGGTCCGTTGCGGGCGCCGGCGTTCACCCGACGGCGAACACCGCGCCGGGCTCGGTGAGCATCGGCGGTTTCGATCAGCAGTGGGCGCTGGCGTTCTGCGACTTCGCCCTGAACCCGACCAACGTCGTGGCGGCGACCGTCGGGCGTGACGATGCGCAGCCCGCGCGCTGGTACGTGCGGCGCGTGCACGCGGTCTCGTCGCGGTTCACCTCGGGCTCCGCGGACACCTCGACCCTGTCGATCGGCAGCGTTTCGCCCGACGGGCGCGTCTACATGCGCGCCGACAACTTCAACACCCTCCCGGCGACGTCGACCCGCATCAGCGGCGACAACATCCTCTCGTTCAGTTTGGGCGCGCTGGCGTCGCCGCCGTCGAGCGTCAACACGCTCTTCCTGAACGCGGGCGTGAACTCCGCCGGAAACACGGGCGCGACCACGTACATCGTGCGGAACGACGCCGCCCCGCACAACACGCCTTCGAACGCGTACTTCGACGCCACCGGCAACGCCTACGCCCTGATCTTCGACGTGCGCGCGTTCTTCCGCGCGGGATCGACGACGGGCGATCTGACCGCCGCCACCACCAGCCACCGGCCCGCCGGGAGCGTGGGGCACCGCGGGAACCCGTCGTACGCGCCGATCTCGCCCCTGGGCGGCGTCGGCACCGTCGCGGCGCTCGCCAAGCCGTCGGCCGGCGGATCGGCCGCGCCCGTCAACCTGCTCGCGGCCTTCGCGGTCAACTCGTCGGGCTCGAGTGTGCCCGCGGTCGTCGCCGGCTCGGCGAGGTCCTTCGCGATCCCCTCGCCGCTGAGCGTGCCCGGTTTCACGGCAAACACTTCCGGCCTGGCCGCGTTCAAGCAGTACCTGTCGCAGGAGACCTTCCGCGGCGCGAACGGACAAGTCGGCGTCGGTCAGAACGCCCTGGGTCAACTCGTGCTCGCCGCCGTCGCTTCCGATCCCACCGCCGACGACTTCGTCGCCGTCGTGACCGCCACCGGCCCCTCGACCTCTTCCTGGAGCGTCGCGGCCTTTCCCGGCAAGAGCGTGCTCAACGCCCAGGACGGCGCTCCCATCGGCGCGATCCAGTCGCCCGACGCCGCCTTCTCGGCGCCGGCGGTCGACCTGCTCGGCAACGTCTATTTCACCGCGACCTGGACCCCGACCGGCCAGCCCTCGACCACCGGCCTCTTCAAGGCCGTGAACACCCCGGGCGGCTACCAGCTCGAGAAGATCCTGTCGGTGGGCGATTCCTTCACCGGCTTGAACTCGGCCCGCGTCGCGACGGTCTCGGCGATCACGCTCAGCGACGCCGACTCGCTCGCGAGCGGGGCGTTCCACTCTGCTTCGCTCCTGCAGCAGCAGTCGCCGGGGGCAACCACCAGCGATCCGACCGACGCCAAGGCGGCGGGCGGGCTCATCGTCAACGTCATCCTGACCTACAACAACGCCGGAACGCCCGAGGGTTACGACGCGGTGCTCATGCTCATGCCGCAGGTACCGGGCGCGACGCCCCCGTGCCCGGCGGACTTTGACCACTCGGGCGCGATCGAGGTCGCCGACTTGTTCGGCTTCCTCGACGCCTGGTTCGTGCAGTTCGGGATGAGCGAGCCGCCGACGCTCTCGGCGGACTTCATCGACGACGGCGAGGTGAATGTCGCGGACCTGTTCGCGTTCCTCGACGCCTGGTTCGCCGCTTTCGGCACCAACTGCCCGTAACCATCCCGCGGGGCGGACGAACCACCGACCGGCGAGCACGGCGAGCGCCGGGTCCGCCGCGCGCTCCCAAGGCCGCGCGGTCCGGGGCCCCCATAGGATGCCCCATGGCGCATCCAGCGGGGTCGGGTTCCACTTCCACAAACGGCGGCAGTTCGGGCTCGCCCGCGGCAAAGTCCGCGGCAGCGGGCGACGGCCCGGGTCACAAGCCGTCGGAAAGCCGGAGCGTCATGCCCTCGGGCGCGGCGCTGTCGTCGCGCCCCAGCCGCGTCATGTTCCGCGAGTACCTGGAACGCCGGCGGCGAGACCTGCGTGAGAACAGCGACCGGCGGCGTGAACGAAGGGCCCGCCGGCGCGCAGCCAGGGAAGCAGGCGCCGGCGCCGACGGCGATCGATCGACGACCAGCGGCGCACGATTCGTGTACGGCGGCGCCAAACTCGAGGGCGGCGACGCCGACCGTTTCTCCAAGGCAAGACGCCAGCGCTCGCGGTCCTTCTGGGCCCTGGCCAGGGCGCTGTGGGCGACGCTCCGCGGGCACCACGGCGTGGTCTACTTCGGGATCATCACCGTCGCGCTGCAGGCCCTCGGCGGCCTGGCCCTGCCGGGCAGCACCAAACTCGCGCTCGATTACATTCTGACCGACAACCCGGGGCCCTCGGGTCTGCCCGAGTGGATCGGCACCCACGACCGGCTCACGCTCTTGTGGATGCTCGGCGGCGCGATCACGTTCGTGAACATCACGTCGCTGCTCATCGGCGTCGCCGGGCGCTGGCAGATGACGCGTCTGACCCAGCGCCTGCGCGTGTCGCTGCGCCGGCGCGTCTTCCAGCACGCCGTGCGCCTGCCGCTCCCGCGCGTGTACGCCCTGAAGACCGGCGGCGCGGCGAGCCTCTTGCGTGAAGACACCGACCTCTCCTCGCAACTGCTCTTCGGCGTGCTCTACAACCCCTTCCGCGCCCTGGTGCAACTGCTCGGAACGCTCGTGATCCTGGCGACGGTCGACTGGCGGTTGCTCGCGGGCTCGCTCGTGCTGCTGCCCGTGGTCTACGCGAGCCAGAAGACGTGGATCTCACGCATCCGGCCGGTGGTTCGAGAGACGCACCAGACCCGCATGACCATCGACGCGGGATCGACGGAGGTCTTCGGCGGCATGCGCGTGGTGCGGGGCTTTGCGCGCGAGCAGAAGGAGGCCGCGCGGTTCTCCCGCGCCAATCACCTGCTGGCCCGCATGGAGATGCTGGTCTGGTGGTGGTCGAGGGCGATCGAACTGGCGTGGTACATCGTGATCCCGCTGGCGAGCGTCGGCGTGCTGCTCTACGGCGGCTCGCGCGTGATCTCCGGCACGCTGACCATCGGCGACGTGATGATGTTCAGCGCCTACCTGCTCATGCTGCTGGGACCGCTGGAGGCGCTGAGCCAGGCGGCGACGGGGATCCAGTCGCAACTGGCGGCGCTCGACCGCATCCTCGACCTGCTCGACGAGCCGACGGAGTTCTCGGCGCCGAGCCCCGGCGAACGCTCGGATAGCGGTGCGCTGCCGCCGTCGAGGGTCCGCCTGCGCCCGTCGCAGGTGCGGGGTCGCGTCGAGATGCTCGGCGTCGGTTTCACGTATCCGAACGCGCACGAGCCCGTCCTCCGCGACATCTCGCTGGCGATGGAGCCGGGGCAGACGGTCGCGCTCGTCGGCCCCTCGGGCGCCGGGAAAACCACGCTCTGCAACCTCGTGGCGCGCTTCTATGACCCCACGGTCGGACGGATCGAACTCGACGGGCGGGACGTGCGCGACATCGACGTGCGCTCCTACCGATCGCTCCTGGGCATCGTCGAGCAGGACGTATTCCTCTTCGACGGCTCGGTGCGCGAGAACATCGCCTACGGCCGGCGCGCCGTGACCGACGCCCAGATCTCCGCCGCGGCCCGGGCCGCCAACGCCGAGGAGTTCATCACCCGACTCGAGAAGGGCTACCACACGCTCATCGGCGAGCGCGGCGTGCGCCTCTCGGGCGGGCAGAAGCAGCGCCTCGCGATCGCCCGCGCCATCCTCGCCGACCCGCGGATCCTCATCCTCGACGAGGCGACCAGCAACCTCGACACCCTCAGCGAGCAGTTGATCCAGCAGTCGCTCTCGGTGCTCATGAAGGGGCGCACGAGCCTGGTGATCGCCCACCGCCTGAGCACGATCCGCACGGCGTCGCTGATCGTGGTCCTGGAACACGGGCGCGTGATCGAGACCGGCACGCACGATGCGCTCATGGCCCGATCGGGCGCGTACGCCGAGATGGTGCGTCGGCAGACCGAACGCCCGGCCGATGCGAACGCCCCGGCCGTGCTCGCCGAGCAGGCTTGAGCGCCATCCACAACGGATCGATCGATTCGAGCGTCAAGACGCGCGATCGCTCAGAGCGGCTCTTCCACGCCCGCATCGATCTCGGCCGGGTTCTTCTTGATGAAGAGGAACCAGACAAGGACGAAGGCGGGATATGCCAGGCCGAGGAGTGCGCCGATCACGAGGCTGAGTTGCGCGATCATGCCGCTCTGGCCGTTCTGTTGCGCCCAGAAGTTGTCGGCGTTGTTCCGCGCCCATTCCGCGATCGCGCTCTGCTTCTGAACCGCGAGCACGGTGCCGACGATCGTGGTCACGACTGAAATACCCGCGTAGATCAGGTGCATCTGACGTGCCTGCGGCTTGCGCTTGATCAGCCAGATGCCCGCGACCAGCAGCAACACCACGACCGCCGCGCCCACGATCATCTGCAGCCATTCCACCGGCCCCGCCAGCATCACCTGCGGCATGTCCGGGATCGGCTGGCCGTCACGTGTTTTCTGACCCTGCATGATCTGCTTCATGAAGGGCTGGGCCGCGAGGCCCAGCACGCCGCAGCCCGTGCACGTCAGCCCCAGGCTCGCCCACACGATCGACACGATGCCGATGGTCTTGGGCCACGTGGGCGGCTCATCGATCTCGAGCTGTGTGACGGGGAACTGAGGAGGAGGGGGCATGGTGCTCATCGGCTCGTCTCCCTTCGAAGTGCGTGTGGCGCTCAGAGCTGCTTGAGGAACCGCAGGTCGTTCTCGAACATCATGCGGATGTCGGGGATCGCGTACTTGCCCATCGCCAGGCGCTCGATGCCGAACCCGAAGGCAAAGCCCGCGTGGAGTTCGGGGTCGATGCCGCAGAGTTCGAGCACCCGCGGGTCGACCATGCCGCACCCGCCGAGCTCCACCCAGCGCGCCGGCTGGTCGGGACGCAGGCGGATCATCATGTCGAACTCGGCGCTGGGCTCGGTGAACGGGAAGTAACTGGGGCGCAGGCGCACCTGCGCCTCGGGCCCGAAGTACGCCCGGGCGAAGTGCAGCAGCGTCGACTTGAGTTCGGCCATGCTCACGCCGCTGCCGTCGGCCTTCACGCGGTCGATGTACAGGCCTTCGATCTGGTGGAACATGAAACTGTGCGTGGCGTCGACGGTGTCCGGGCGATAGACGCGCCCCGGCGAGACGACCTTGATCGGCATGGCCGAAGCGTCGCCCGCCTTCATGCGGCGCACCGCCTCTTCCATCACCCGCACCTGCACCGTCGAGGTCTGGCTGCGGAGCATCCGCGGGCGCTCGTGGCGCGCCGGGTCGTCGACGTAGAAGTTGTCGATCGGGTCGCGCGCCGGGTGCGACGGCGGGATGTTGAGCTTGACGAAGTTGTGATCGTCGTCCTCGAGTTCCGGCCCGACCGCCACCTGGAACCCCATCTGCGCGAAGACCTCGCAGAGTTCATCGCGCACCCGCATGATGATGTGCCGACGACCCAGGTTCGTCGTGAAGCCCAGCCCGGGCTCGGTCATGTCGATCCGCGGCTGTTCGACCTTCCCCCCACCCCCCCCACCTCCACCACCCCCACCACCGCCGCCCACGGCCGCCTGACGCTCGCTGAACGCCTGCTCCAACTGCGCCTTGAGCTGATTGAGACGGGCCCCCACCGCCGGCTTCTGGTCCTTCGGAACGTCCTTGAGCGATCCGAGCGCCGCCTTGAGTTTCCCGGAGTTGCCCAGGAACTGGATGCGCCACTGCTCCAACGCTGCGGCGTCCTTCGCCGTTCCGAGCGTCGCGAGCGCCTCACCCTCGAGTTGAGCGAGCGATTCGAGCATGGCGGGGAGTGTAGGAGAATGAGCGTGCGGCGGGGAACCCCCGGATTCCTGTGGGCGCGCCGGGCTCCCCGCCACCGCCGGTCGCTCAAACCACTCCGTTCCGCCGCCGATCACCCGCGGCGAGCACCGACTCAGGCGGGTCTAGAAGTTCCATTGCAGCCCAATGGTCGCGACGACTTCGGTGTCGTTCCCGCCGTTGAAATCGCGGGTGTGATCGCCCAGAAACAGGACCGACAAGCCGGCGTTGAGCGTCCACGCGCCCAGCCGCCCGGGCTCGCCGAGCGGCATCGACACCTTCGCGCCGATCTGGCCGAAACCCAACGTGTCGTCTGCACCCGCGGCGTTCTGGTAATAGTCTTTCAGGCTCAGGCCGATCAACGCCGGGAACGAGATACTCAACGGGGTGCTGTCGGCGTGGAGCGTGAAGCCGGGGGCGATGCCGAGTTCGAGGTACACGCCGGGATCGGAGTCGGCGCCGTCGGAGGCGTCGGCCCCGGTCTCGATCGCGAGCGTCGCGTACGGCTTGAGCGACCACTGCTTGAGCCACGAACGGTCGTCGAGCGCGACCGTGAACCCCAGTTCCTGCACGGTCTCGTAGGCGTCGCTGGGGCTGGTCAGGAAGGTGTAGCTCGCCGTGAGCGCCACAGGCCCGACGGTGAGCGTCGCGCCGGCGAGCAGGTCGGTCTCGTACCAGTACTCGCTGAAATCGCCGCGCGTCTGGGCGCCGGTCTTCTGACCATGGAAGCTGTTCCACGTGCCGACAAAGCCGTCGAGGCGCGCGGTCTCAGTCTGCATCAGGTTCGCGGTGATGCGCACGGCGGGCTGGAGGATGAGCCCCGAGTCTTCCTGAATGATGCCGCGGTAGAAGTACGCGGTGGTGTAGTCGAGGTTGATCTGGACGCTCACGGCGTCGGCGTTGGCCGGCGCGGAAGTCGCCGCGCCGGCATCGGATGCCCCGGGGCTTACCGCGACTCCCGTCGCCGATGAACCCGATGAATCGTGCGAGGGGGCCGCGGACGGTTCGGATTGACCCGGACCCTCCGTCCCGACTCTGGCCTGAGCCTCGGGGCTGTCGGGCTCGGGGACCGGCGGGGGGGCGGGAGACGCCGGCGCCTCGGCGGGAGCGCTCCGCGCGACCGCCGCGCTCGCCGTCAAGCCAACGACCAGGAGCCCAGCGACCGCGAGCGGGTGCGGGTTCCGACTCGCGCGGTCCCCGGCCAAACCGCGCGGCGCTCGCCGCGACGGCTCGGTCCGGGTCCCCGCGAAACGCCGCGAGCCGCGGCACTCGCGGATGAGGTACCGCAGAAGGTTCAGTTCGGCGGCGACACCGGCGATCGCCAGCGTGCATCCGGCGCTTGTGAGGATCCAGTCACTCATGCGTTGACTCCCGTCTGTGAAAGAATCTCGGGCGGCTTCGAGCCACCGGAACAAGTCTCGACAGACGGCGGTCGGAGTCGATCAAGGCGCCGTCAAGGCGGAGTGCCTCCGCATCAACGCCGCGCCAAGACACGGCGCGATCGCGCCGCGCGAGCCGGTTCGACGGCGCAACCCTCGGCTTCGGGTGCGGTTGGACGACGCAGGCGCTCCCGCGCAGCCTGCTGGCAGAACTGCCCGATTCTCCGGGACTTCCGAGACCCCGATCCACCGGACCTCGCCCGTCTTGATGCGCCCTTGATGCGCCGGCGGCCGATCTTTATGCCGCGTTGAGCGATACCGGTCTCACGGTGTGCGATCCTCTGAGCGTCAGGAGGTGGCCCGTGAACGACCTTCTCTACCTCGGCGTGTGCGCCGGTTGTTTCCTTGCGACGCTGGGCCTGGTCAGGCTGTGCCAGACGCTGGGAGGCGCCCCGCTTCGCACGGCCGACGCGGATGCGGCACGCCGCGAGCCCGAGCCGAACGGAGGGCGCCCATGACGCTCATCCACGCGATCGCGCTGGTCGTGGCGGTGGTGCTGCTGGTGTACCTGGTGGCGGCGTTGCTCAAGCCGGAGTGGTTCCAGTGAACATGCTGCCTTCGATGCTCGGCTTTCCCGCGATGCTCGGCGTGCAACCGACGCTCGGCGCGGTCACGCTCAACGGCACGCTGCAGATCGCTCTCTACCTGCTGGTCCTCCTGGCGCTGGTCAGACCCCTGGGTTGGTACATGGCGCGGGTGCTCGAAGGCCGGCCGGGGTCGGCCCCGCTGGGCATGGGCGCCGCGCTGGGCTGGCTGGAACGGTTGATCTACCGCGCGTGCGGCGTGAAGCGCAGCGCGACACACGGGGCCGAAGAGATGGGCTGGAAGAGTTACGCCCTCGGCGTGCTGCTCTTCAACCTCTTGGGCTTCGTGGCGGTCTATGCCCTGCAGCGCCTCCAGCACGCGCTGCCCGCCAACCCCGCCGGGCTTGGACCGGTCGAGGCGGGCTCGGCCTTCAACACCGCCGTCTCCTTCGCGACCAACACGAACTGGCAGGGGTACGGCGGCGAGGTCACGATGTCGTACCTCACGCAGATGCTCGGGCTGGGCGTGCAGAACTTCCTCTCGGCGGCGACCGGCATCGCCGTGCTCGCGGCCCTGGTCCGCGGGCTGGCACGCCGCTCGGCGACCACCATCGGCAACTGCTGGGTCGACCTCACGCGCTGCACGCTGTACATCCTGCTGCCGCTCTCGATTGTGCTGGCGGCGGTGCTCGTGAGCCAGGGCGTGGTGCAGACGTTCCGCGAGCCCGCCAAGGTCGCGCTGACCGTGCCGCTGTCGTACTCGGAAGCCGTGAAGAACGACGCGGGCGAGGTTCTGAAGAACGCCGATGGCAGCGACCAGACCAGGGCAGTCGAGGTTCGCGAGCAGGTCATCCCGCTCGGCCCGGCGGCGTCGCAGATCGCCATCAAGCAACTGGGCACCAACGGCGGCGGGTTCTTCAACGTGAACTCGGCGCACCCGTTCGAGAACCCGACGGCGCTGTCGAACTTCCTGCAGGTCCTCGCGATCCTGCTCATCCCCGCGGCGCTCTGCTGGACCTTCGGCGAGATGGTGCGTGACCGGCGCCAAGGCTGGGCCGTGCTCGCGGCGATGCTCGCGATCTTCGTGCCGCTGCTCGCCGCGACCTACGCCTCCGAAGCCGCGGGCAACCCGCGCGCACAGTCGGCCCTGGTCGGCACGCCGAGCGCGGCGGACGGCGCTGCACAAGGTTCGTCTTCGGCCCGGCCCGCAGCGGCCTCCACACGCGCTGCGCCGATCGTTCAGCCGAACATGGAAGGCAAGGAAGCCCGCTTCGGCGTTGCGAACTCGGCCCTGTGGGCGGCGGCGACGACCGCCGCCAGCAACGGCAGCGTCAACTCCATGCACGACTCGTACACGCCGCTCGGTGGGCTGGGGCCGATGTGGCTGATGCAGCTGGGCGAGGTGGTGCTCGGCGGCGTCGGCAGCGGCCTCTACGGGATGCTCATGTTCGTCATCGTGGCGGTCTTCGTGGCCGGGCTGATGGTCGGGCGCACGCCCGAGTACCTGGGCAAGAAGATCGACCCGTTCGAGATGAAGATGGCGATGATCTGCGTGCTGGTGCCGTGCGCGCTCGTGCTCCTGGGCACGGCGACGGCGGTGGCGCTGCCCGAGGGCCGCGCGGGTGTCTCCAACCCCGGCGCGCACGGCTTCAGCCAGATCCTGTACGCGTTCAGCAGCGCCGGGAACAACAACGGCTCGGCCTTCGCCGGCCTGGGCGCGAACGCGCCGTTCTACAACCTCAGCCTGGGGCTCGCGATGTGGTTCAGCCGCTTCTGGATCATCGTGCCGGTGCTCGCGGTGGCCGGCTCGATGGCGGCGAAGAAAGCGGCGCCGACCCGGGCCGCCGGGCCGGCGTCCGACGCCGACGCCTCGCTCCGCACCGGCGGCACGCTCCCGACGCACACGCCGGTCTTCGTGCTCATGCTCGTGGCGGTGGTCGTCATCGTCGGCGCCCTGACGTTCGTCCCCGCGCTGGCGCTGGGACCGATCGTCGAGCACCTTCAGTTGTCCGGAAAGTAGCGTCCGACCGGGAGTCCGCCCATGCCGCGTGCGACCTCGCACTCCATCTTCGACCCGTCGATCATCCGGCCCGCGTTCTTCGCGGCCCTCCAGAAACTCGATCCGCGCGTGCAGATCCGCAACCCGGTGATGTTCGTGGTCTGGGTCGTCAGCGTGCTCACCACGCTGCTCGCGATCGCCGGGTTCACCGGGCGCGGTGAGTCCGGCGGCTACTCGCCGTCGATGGTCCTGGTCATCTCGGTATGGCTCTGGTTCACGGTGCTGTTCGCGAACTTCGCGGAAGCAATGGCGGAGGGACGGGGCAAGGCACAGGCGGCAAGCCTCCGCAGGAGCCGCCGCGACGTGCAGGCGAAGAAGGTCGACGGGCCCGCGCTGCCGGCGCCGGGCGGCGGCGTCGGGGGTCCATCGGTCGATCTCCGGTCCCTCCGCACCGCCCTGGTCTCCGGCTCCACTCTGCGCAAGGGCGACGTCGTGCTCGTCGAGGCCGGAGAACTCGGCGGGATCATCCCCGGCGACGGCGAGGTCATCCGCGGGATCGCGTCGGTCAACGAGTCCGCGGTGACCGGTGAATCGGCCCCGGTCATCCGCGAGGCAGGCGGCGACCGCTCGAGCGTCGTCGGCGGCACCCAGGTCATCAGCGACTGGCTGCTCGTGCGGATCGGCAGCGACCCGGGCGACACCTTCCTCGATCGGATGATCGCGATGGTCGAGGGCGCCAAGCGCCAGAAGACGCCCAACGAGATCGCGCTCGACATCCTCCTCGCGGCGCTCACCATCACGTTCCTGCTCGCCTGCGCGACATTGCTGCCGTACTCGGTCTACGCCGCGGCGCAGAGCCGCGCCGCCGACGGCGCTTCGACCGCGGCCCCGGTGAGCGTCACGGTGCTGGTCGCCCTGCTCGTCTGTCTGATCCCGACGACCATCGGCGGGCTGCTCTCGGCGATCCGGATC
Organism: uncultured Phycisphaerales bacterium; assembly: GCA_937871415.1. Taxonomy (GTDB): domain Bacteria; phylum Planctomycetota; class Phycisphaerae; order Phycisphaerales; family UBA1924; genus JAHBK01. Next base: position 14,499 of record CALMQD010000111.1, read on the forward strand.
GCGGGGATGGACCGTCTCGTGCAGGCCAACGTGATCGCCACCAGCGGACGCGCGGTGGAGGCCGCGGGCGACGTCGACGTGCTGCTGCTCGACAAGACCGGCACGATCACCTTCGGCAACCGCATGGCCAGCGCTTTCTACCCCGTGGGCGACGTGAAGCCCGAGGAACTGGCCGACGCGGCCCAGATCGCGTCCCTGGCGGACGAAACGCCCGAGGGGCGGAGCATCGTGGTGCTGGCCAAGCAGAAGTACAACATCCGCGAGCGCGACATGCACGCGCTCGGGTTCGACGGCAAGCCGGCGACCTTCGTCCCCTTCACCGCCAACACGCGCATGAGCGGCGTCGACCTGCCGGTGTCGTCCGCACACCCCGGGGGCCTGCAGATCCGCAAGGGTTCGGCGGACGCGATCGAGTCGTACGTGTCGCGTATGGGCGGGGCCCCCAGCCCGCGTGCTCGCGAGATCGTCAACGAGGTCTCCCGGCGCGGCAGCACGCCCCTGGTCGTCGCCGACGGCAAGGGCCGCACCCTCGGCGTCATCGAACTCAAGGACGTCGTGAAGGGCGGCATCGCCGAGCGCTTCGCCGAGATGCGCCGCATGGGGATCAAGACCGTCATGATCACCGGCGACAACCCGGTGACCGCCGCGGCGATCGCGGCCGAAGCGGGCGTCGATGACTTCCTCGCCCAGGCCACGCCCGAGGCCAAGCTGAAACTCATCCGCGAATACCAGCAGGGCGGGCGGCTGGTGGCGATGACCGGCGACGGCACCAACGACGCCCCCGCACTCGCGCAGGCCGACGTGGCGGTCGCGATGAACTCGGGCACACAGGCCGCGAAAGAGGCCGGCAACATGGTCGATCTCGACAGCAACCCCACCAAACTCATCGAGATCGTGCGCATCGGCAAGCAGTTGCTCATGACCCGCGGTTCGCTCACCACCTTCAGCATCGCCAACGACGTGGCGAAGTACTTCGCGATCATCCCCGCGGCCTTCGCGGCGACCTACCCCGCGCTGGACGCCCTCAACATCATGCGCCTCAACCCCGCGACGGCGATCCTGTCCAGCGTGATCTTCAACGCCCTCATCATCGTCGCGCTCATCCCCCTGGCGCTCCGCGGCGTGAAGTACCGGCCGCTGGAGGCCGGGCGCCTGCTTGGGCACAACCTGCTGGTCTACGGCGTCGGCGGGCTGATTGTCCCGTTCATCGGGATCAAGATGGTCGATGTGGTCGTCAATCTGCTGCCGGTCTGGAGGTGATCGATGTTCAGGCTCGTTCGTCCGGCGATCGTGCTGTTCCTGGCGCTGACCCTGGTCACCGGCGTGCTTTACCCGGCCATCGTGACGGGCTTCGCCCGGGCCGCTTTCCCGGAACAGGCGCAAGGCTCGCTCATGCGGGACGCGCAGGGGCGCATCGTCGGCTCGTCGCTCATCGGGCAGGAGTTCGGCACGTCGGATGCCTCGGCCGCGCCGGCGCTCGCCAGATGGTTCTGGGGCCGACCCAGCGCCACCGCCCCGCTTCCCTACACCGCCCTCAACCTCGGCAAGGGCACCGGGTCCAGCGGCAGCAACCTGGCCCCCTCCAACCCCGGCCTGCTCGACAACATCCGGGCCCGCGCCGCCGCGCTCAGCGCGGCCGACGCCGCCGTCGGTCTCGTGCGCGCGCCCGACAACGCAACGATCCCGATCGACCTCGTCACATCCTCGGCGAGCGGGCTGGACCCGCACATCTCGCCCCAGGCGGCGGAATATCAGGCGCCCCGCGTCGCCAAATCGCGCGGCCTGAGCACGGAACAGGTCATGGCGCTGGTGCGCAAACACACCACCCAGCGCACGCTGGGCGTACTCGGCGAGCCGGTCGTCAACGTGCTGGAACTCAACCTCGACCTTCAGAGCGCGACTACTTCCCTCGACCCACGAGGTAGTAGATGATCAGGCCGATGAGGGGCAGCAGGAAGATGAGCAGCAACCACAGAACTTTCTCGAGCAGCGGTTTGCTCGAGGTGACGATCTCGAAGGCCGCGATGAGGAACAGGATCAGGTGAAGGACGCCGAGAATCGTGTAAAGCATGACGGCTCCTGACGAGCCGCGATTGCAACCTGTGCGGCTCAGAGAACAGTCTACAGTCCCCCGTTAATCGCGGCCGGTGCCCGATGCTCCCCGAACAACCGCCATCTCGGCCGAATCCGGACGAACTGATCGCTCGTTTGCGGCGCACCCGGTCGTCCACCGACACCGCCAATCCCGCCCCGGACGGTTCAGCCGCGTTGTTCGGCGCAGCCAACGCGGGCGACGGCGCGCCGCCCCCGGGCCACCTCAAGATCTTCTTCGGCATGTGCCCCGGGGTGGGCAAGACATACGCGATGCTGGCCGCGGCTCAGCGGATGGCGGCCCAGGGGGTGGACGTCGCCGTCGGCATCGCCGAGACACACGGGAGGACCGAGACGGAGCAGATGCTGCTGGGTCTCGACATCCTGCCGCGCCGGAGGGTCACGTACGGGGGTGTGGAACTGCGCGAGTTCGACGCCGACGCAGCGATCCGGCGCAGGCCCGACATCCTGCTCGTGGACGAACTGGCGCACACCAACGCGCCCGGTTCGGCCCGCGAGAAGCGGTGGCAGGACGTGCGCGAGTGCCTGCGTGCCGGGATCAACGTCTACACCACGCTCAACGTCCAGCACCTGGAATCGCTCAACGACGTGGTCGCCCAGATCACCGGCGTCAGGGTCGGCGAGACCGTGCCGGACCACGTCTTCGATGAGGCCGACGAGATCGAACTGGTAGACCTCCCACCCGAGGCCCTGCACGAACGCCTGCGCGCGGGGAAGGTGTACCTCGGCGAGAACGCGGCGAGGGCGGTCGACCCCGGCGACGGATTCTTCCGCCGGGGCAACCTGACGGCGCTGCGTGAACTGGCGCTGAGGCGAACCGCGGAGTGGGTCGACTCCGACATGCGCCGCTACAAGCAGGACCGAGGCATCCGCGCCGTGTGGCCCGCGGGCGAGCGCATCGTCGTCGCCGTCAGCCCCAGCCCCATGTCGGGCAAACTCGTGCGCGCCGCCAAGCGCATGGCCGCGGGGCTGCACGCCGATCTCATCGCGGTCTACGTCGAGACTCCGAGGTCTACGCACCTCTCCGCGTCCGACCGCGCCCGGCTCGACGCGAACCTCCGCCTCGCGGAGAGCCTGGGCGCGACCACGGCCACGCTGTCGGGAGAGAACGCGGCCCGGCAACTGATCGCGTTTGCGCACGCCCGGAACGTGAGCAAGATCGTCGTCGGCAAGACCGAGCGCCCCCGCTGGAAGGAACTGGTCCTCGGTTCCTTCATCGACAATCTCATCCGCGAGAGCGGGGATGTGGACATCTACGTCGTGCGGGGCGACGAGGGACCGACCGCCGCAGAGCATGCGTTCGATGCGTCCGGCGCGAGCGCCCACCGGCGTCGCTCGGGCGCCCGCGCGGCGTGGCAGATCGCCCGCAGCGCCGTGGTGGTGGCCGCCGCCGCGGCCCTCGCGTGGCTGTTCTATCACCCGCCCGACCTTTCGGACGAGTCGCTGATCCTGCTGGGCGGCGTGGTCGTCGCGGCGCTGTGGTGCGGACGGGCCGGTGCCGCGGCGGCGAGCGTGCTGGCGGTTCTGGCCTTCAACTTCCTGTTCACCGAGCCCCGGTTTTCGCTCAACATCTACGACTCCGGCAACGTGCTCACGTTCGGGGTCATGCTCGCGGTCGGGCTGGTGGTCGGGACGCTGGCGGC
>CALMQD010000112.1 GCA_937871415.1 uncultured Phycisphaerales bacterium
GTCGTTGTCCGATTATACAACCCGTGGACACCGGCCCGAAGGCCCGGCATCGGCGGATCGCGCCCCGGGCGGTGCGACCGTGTCTCCGATGGACCGTCGGGCGCGGCTCGGAGGTCGTTCAGACGCGCCCGGCCCGTGCACGCTCCTGTTCGAGGTGTTTGGCCAGGAACAGCCCGGTGTAACTCGCCTCGACCTTCATCACGTCCTCCGGCGTGCCGCTGGCGACGAGCATCCCGCCGCGGTCGCCCCCCTCAGGCCCCAGGTCGATGAGCCAGTCGGCGCACTTGATGACGTCGAGGTTGTGCTCGATGACCACGAGCGTGTTGCCGGCGTCGGCCAGGCGGGCCAGCACGCCCAGCAGCCGACGGACGTCCTCGAAGTGCAGGCCGGTCGTGGGCTCGTCGAGCACGTAGAGCGTGTGCCCCATGCGCCCGCCCACGATCGGCGATGACGCCGACTCTTCCGCGTCTTCCGCGTCCCCCTCCAGCCCGTGCGGCCGACCGGGACGCTCGATCCCCTGGCCGTCGCCCGATCCCTTGCCCAGCTCGGTTGCCAGCTTCACACGCTGCGCCTCGCCGCCCGAGAGTTGCGTGCTCGGCTGGCCCAACTGGATGTACCCGAGCCCGACGTCGCGCAGGCACTCGACGAACCGCCGGATCTTGGGGTGGTTCTCGAAGAACGCGCACGCCTGCTCGACGGTCATCGACAGCACGTCGGCGATGTTCTTGCCGCGATAAGTCACCTCGAGCGTCTCGCGGTTGTAGCGCGTGCCCGAGCAGACCTCGCACGAGACGTACACGTCCGGGAGGAAGTGCATCTCGATCTTCTTCAGGCCCTGGCCCTCGCACGCCTCGCACCGCCCGCCGCCCGAGCGCGCCGGGACGTTGAAACTGAACCGCCCGGGCTTGTAGCCCCGGATCTTCGATTCCTTGGTCGCCGCGAAGATCTTCCGGACGTCGTCGAAGATGCCGGTGTACGTCGCCGGGTTCGAGCGCGGCGTACGCCCGATGGGGCTCTGGTCCACCTCGATCACCCGGTCGATCCGGTTGAGCCCCACGATCCTGTCGTGCGCCCCGGGCTTGTCTTTCGCGTCGTGCAGCGACTTCTTCAGCCCTCGCAGAAGGATGTCGTTCACCAGCGTGCTCTTGCCCGAGCCCGAGACGCCCGTCACGCACACGACGCCCCCGAGCGGGATCGACACGTCGATCCCCTTCAGGTTGTTCTCCCGCGCGCCCTTCACGATCACCGCGTTCTTCGGATCGAGCTTCCGCCGGTGACGCGGCGTTTCGATCGTCCGCAGTCCCGCGAGGTACAGGCCCGTCAGCGAGATCGGCTCGGCGTGCCCGCCCACCACCGACGGCCCCCCGGAAGCACCATCACCGACACCACGATCTGCCCCAGCGCCCGCGATCGGCCCGGCTTGGTCGTGCCGAGTCCGCGTCCTCGTCGCGGCGACGATCTGCTCCACCGTGCCGTCCGCGACGATCGTGCCGCCGTGCACGCCCGGGCCGGGCCCGACGTCCAGCACCCAGTCCGCCGCGCGGATCATGTCCTCGTCGTGCTCGACAACAAGCACGCTGTTGCCGATGTCGGCCAGGTGGCGGAGCGTGCGGATCAGCCGGTCGTTGTCGCGCTGGTGCAGCCCGATCGTCGGCTCGTCGAGCACATAGCACGCGCCGACGAGCTTGCTGCCCACCTGCGTCGCCAGCCGGATGCGCTGCGCCTCGCCGCCCGAGAGCGTGCCGGTCTTGCGGTCCAGCGACAGGTACTCGAGCCCGACGCTCTCGAGAAACCCGAGCCGCGCCAGGACTTCCTTCACGATCGGCTCGGCGATGACGCGCTGCTCGCGCGTCAGCTCCAGCCCGCCCACGAACCTCGCCGCGTCGGTGATCGTCAGGCGGCTCAGTTCCGCGATATTGAGGACCGATTCGCCGCCCGCGCCCGGGGCAGCGCCGGCGCGCCCGATGACCGAGCCGCTCCGCGCCCGCCTCTCGTCGACCGTCCCGCCGCTCACCATCTGCACGTGCAGCGAGCCGACGCGCAGACGGTCTCCGTTGCACACGGGGCAGGTCTTCTCGCGCATGAACTGCGAGAGCCATTCCTTCATGAACGAACTCTCGGTGCGCTGGTACCAGGTCCGCAGGCTGGCGGCGACCCCGTCGAACTTCTCGCCGTGCTTCTTGACGTCCTCGTCCGTCGTGCCGTGCACGAGGATCCGCACCGCCCACGCCGGGAGCGACCGGACCGGGGCGTGATGGTCGACACCGAACGCCGCGCAGAACTGGCGGAGCCGCTTGCGGAACACCCGGCCCATCGGCGGCGGCACCTTCCAGGGCTTCACCGCGCCCTCGGCCAGGCTCTTGCTCGCGTCGGGGATGACCAGGTCGTCATCAAACTCGAGCACGACGCCCAGGCCGTGGCACTCCTCGCACGCCCCCTGCGGCGAGTTGAAGCTGAACACGCGGGGCGAGAGTTCCTCCAGCGCACACTCGGGGTGCACAGCGCAGGCGAACCGGTCGCTGAACACCCGGTCGGTCCAGGCCCCCCCGCCCGACGCCGTCGCCCCGCGCTCCTCGCTCACGATGATCGTGCCCTGCCCGAGCTTCAGCGACGCCTCGATGCTCTCGACCAGGCGTTGGCGCACCGCGCTCTCTTCTCCCGCCCGGACCACGAGCCGGTCGACAACGACCTCGATCGAGTGCTTCTCGTAGCGCCCGAGTCCGAGCGGGTTCTCGCCGCCCTTCTGGAGCACCTCGCGCACTTCCAGCACGGCGCCGTTGACGCGGACGCGTCCCCACCCCTGCGCCTGCGCCTCTTCGAGCACTTCTTTGTGGAACCCCTTCTTCGCCCGCACCATCGGCGCGAGGATCATGAGCCTCCGTTCTCCCTGTTTCGCTTCTCCTCCGGTCCCGGCCAGAACAGCGTCCACGATCTGGGTCGCGCTCGACGCCTCGATCGCCAGGCCGCAGCGCTCCAGCACCGTGCCGTCCTTTTTCACTTTCGTCGGGTGCCAGCAGCACGGCTTGCCGCAGCGCGCGTAGAGCAGCCGCAGGTAGTCGTAGATCTCGGTCGTCGTCGCGACCGTCGATCGCGGGCTGGCGACGCCCGATCGCTGCTCGATCGCGATCGTCGGCGGCAGGCCCTCGATGTCGTCGACGTCCGGCTTCTTGAGCTGGTCCAGGAACTGCCGCGCGTACGCCGACAGCGACTCCATGTACTTCCGCTGACCCTCGGCAAAGATCGTGTCGAACGCGAGCGAACTCTTGCCGCTCCCCGAAAGCCCCGTGATCACGACGAGCCGGTCGCGCGGGATGTCGACCGAGAGATTCTTGAGGTTGTGCTCGCGCGCTCCGCGAACTCGTATGCACTTGGTCGGGTCGGGGCGTGCGCCCGGGCGCGAATCCGCGCCGGGTTCCGTTCCGGCGCCCCCCCGGTTTGCCGGCGCCCCGTGCG
>CALMQD010000113.1 GCA_937871415.1 uncultured Phycisphaerales bacterium
GGGGGGGGGGGGGGGGGGGGGCCGGGGGGGGGGGGGGGGGGCGCGGGGGGGCGGCGCTGCCGCGACGTGTCGAAGGAGGATGCGCTTGGGTTCGTGCTCGGGTACACGTGCGCGAACGACGTGTCGGCGCGGTGGTGGCAGAAGCAGGGCAGCGGCGGTCAGTTCGTGCGCGGCAAGAGTTTCGACACGTTCTGCCCGATCGGGCCGGGCTTGTGGAGCGCGGCGAGCGTCGGCGATCCGGGGTCGTTGCGGCTCGTGACGCGCGTGAACGGCGAGGTGCGCCAGGAGTCTTCGACCGGCGCGATGATGTACGACGTCGCGACGCTTGTGAGCGAACTCTCGAAGGGCATGACGCTGCTGCCGGGGACGGTGATCTTGACGGGGACGCCGGCGGGCGTGGGCGCGGCGAGAACCCCGGCGCAGTTTCTGAAGGATGGGGATGTTGTGGAGGTTGAGTTGTCGCGGGGGAGCGGGGAAACGCTCGGGGTGCTGAGGAACCGGGTGAGGTTTGAGTAGGAAGGGATGGAAGGGGGAAGGGATCGAGGGATCGAGGGACCAAGGGAGTGAGGGACCAAGGGAGCAAGGGACCCAAGCGCACCGGTCTGGAGACCGGTGCCACGTAAAGCAAAGCGACAAGGCGCACAGCCGGGACGACTGTGCCACCCAAGACGTATTTGCCACCCAAGGCAAAGCGATAAGGCGCACAGCCGGGACGGCTGAGCCACCGAAAGCCACGGCGGCGTAGCGGGATTGGGGGAGGGGGGGCGATCAGACTTTGAGAGAACGCGGCTCGGCGCGGGCGGGTGAGCCGGCGCCGGCGCGGGCGGGCTCGGAGCGTGCGACGGCGGCGGCGGATTCGGCGCGGGTCTGCTGCAACTGTGCGAGCGTGAGCGGCGCGCGGTTGTCCATCATGCGGACGAAGGCGTCGAAGAGATAGGTCGCGTCGTGGGGCCCGGGCGAGGCCTCGGGGTGGTGCTGCACGGCGAAGACGGGGCGGTCGCTGAGGCAGAAGCCTGCGAGGGTGTGGTCGTTGAGGTTGATGTGCGTTGTCTGGCCCGCACCGCCGGTGGCCCTGGCGAGCGATTCGGGGTTGACGGCGAAGCCGTGGTTCTGGCTGGTGATCTCGACGCGGCCGGTGATGAGGTTGAGGACGGGCTGGTTGAGGCCGCGGTGCCCGAACTTGAGTTTGTAGGTCTCGCCGCCGAGCGCGAGGCAGAGGAGTTGATGGCCCAGGCAGATGCCGAAGGTGGGGATGACGGCGGAGCGGTCGGCAAGCACGGCGCGGAGCGAGGCGATGGTGCGGTCGACGGCGGCGGGGTCGCCCGGGCCGTTGGAGATGAAGAGGCCATCGGCCTGGCCGCGTTTAAAGCGGGCCTGAACATCGGCGGCGTCGACGTCGTGGGGAACGACCTCGACGTCGCAGCCGCGATCGGCGAGGTTGCGGAGGATGTTGCGCTTGGCGCCGCAATCGAGCGCGAGGACGCGGAATCGGCGCCCCCCCGACTTGTTTTCGCCGATGCGCGGCGACCACTCGCCGAGGGTCTCGCTCCAGCGCGACGAGTTCGTGCAGCCGACGAGGGGGACGAGGTTCTGGCCGTTCATCGACGGGGCCTTGCGGGCGGCGTCGACGAGTTGGGCGTCGGAGAGTTCGGACTCGGGGACGTCGGTGATGATGCCGGGCATCGCGCCGGTGGTGCGGAGGCGTTTGGTGAGGGCGCGGGTGTCGATCCCCTGAATACCCAGCGCGTTGTGGCGTGCGAGGTACTCGGAGAGGTCGCTGGTGGAGCGGAAGTTGGAGGGGCGCTGCGCCAGTTCGCGGCAGACCATGCCGGCGACCTGGACTTTCGAGGACTCGACGTCTTCCTCGTTCACGCCGGTGTTGCCGATGAGCGGCGCGGTGAAGACGAGGATCTGGCCGGTGTAGGAGGGATCGGTGATCGACTCCTGATAACCGCTCATCGCCGTGTTGAAGACGACCTCGGCGGTCTGGGCGATGCGGCGTCCGGTTGCACCGAAAGCCGAGCCGCGGAAAACAGCGCCGTCGGCGAGGGCCAGTCGAGCAGTGTGGTTCATCAAAGCACGAGTATAGGCGGGAGCGCCGTCGCGCAGGGGTGTGTGCGCGTGTGCCGGGCGCGGGGAACGCGGCGCGGCGGCTGGCGGCGGAGTGGGCTTGCGACAGGCCCGGGGCGGTGCGGGGCGTGAATCACTACTGTCCGGTTGTGAGCGGGTTGTTCGGACAGGATCCGGGGGTCGGCGCGGGCTCGCGGGAGCCGGGGCGGCTCGTGCGCGTTGCGGTCGAGCGGAGCCTGGAGCGTCCGGGGCGCGCGGACGGTGACGAACCTTCACGGGGCGCTGGGAGCCGGCTGCGCGACGACTTGTGGGAGCGCGGGGTGCTTACGTACCGCGCCGGTGAGTCGGTGCAGGTCGGCCAGCGGGTCGAGGTGCCGCTGGGCAGGGGCGATCGGCTTGCGCCGGGGCTGGTGGTCGAGGCGGGCGGGGCGGAACTGGCCGCGGGCTTTCCGCTTGAGCGCCTCAAGAGCGTCGCGCGGGCCGGGGCGATGGTGCTGCCCGAGCGGGTGGTGGAACTGGCCAAGTGGATGGCGAGTTACTACGTCTGTCCGCTGGGGATGGTGCTGGCGTCGATGGTGCCGGCGGCGGTGAAGAAGGGCATCGGGCAGCGGGCCGTGGAACTGATCGGGCGCGGACCGAAGTTCGACCGGGCCTGCGCGGCGGGCCCGGACGGGAAGAACACCGGGGGCGTCGAGATGACGCCGGCGGTCAAGAAAGCCTGGGCCCGGCTGGTCGACGAAGGGCTGGGAGAGGAACTCCCCCTGCGGCCGGGCGCGCTGGCGGCCCGGATCGGCGAGCGCACGATGCGTTCGATCAACCGTCTCGTCGAGATCGGCGTCCTGGCCCGGGTGGAAGCGGACGAGGTCGTCGCTCGGGGCGGAGCGCCCGTGGGCGAACTCGTCGAAGGAATCGGCGAGGGCGACTGGAGTGGAGCGGACGGGGCGCTCGCGCCCGGCGCGGCGCGGCAGGCGGCCTGGACGCTGACGGATGAGCAATCGCGCATCGTCGACGGCATCGGCGCGACGCTCGGGGGGTTCAAGGTGCACCTGGTGCGGGGCGTGACGGGTTCGGGGAAGACCGAGGTGTACCTGCGGGTGATCGAGAACCTGCTGCGGGCGAGGCCGGAGGCCAGCGCGATCGTGCTGGTGCCGGAGATTTCGCTCACGCCGCAGATGGGCGGACGATTCGAGCAGCGCTTCGGCGTGGCGGGGAAGGGAGGGGGGGGCGTGGGGGTGGCGGTGCTGCACTCGGGGCTGAGCGCCAGCCAGCGGCACCGGATGTGGCAGCAGGCATCGCTTGGAGCGAGCGGCGGGGCGCGCGTGGTGGTCGGCGCGCGCTCGGCGATCTTCGCGCCGCTGAAGAACGTCGGGCTGATCGTCGTGGATGAAGAGCACGCGAGCGACTACAAGCAGGACCAGTTGCCGCGGTACCACGGGCGGGACGTGGCGATCAAGCGCGGTCAGATCGAAGGGTGCCCGGTGGTTCTGGGGAGCGCGACGCCGAGCCTGGAGTCGTACGCGAACGCGCAGACCGACGGTGCAGGCGCCGGCAAGTACGCGCTGTGGGAGATGCTTCAGCGCGTGGGCGGGGCGCGGCTGCCGAAGGTCGAGATCGTCGACCTGGCGGAAGAGCGCAAGGCGCTCGACGCGCGGCGGAAACTGGCTCTGCGCGTGCACCCGGCCGGGGATGAACGCGGATCATCGACGGGGACCGCCCCCGAAGCGAAACCGAGCGGAAGCGGCGGGTCGAGCGGGTCGGCCCGATCGCCGTCGAGCCCGCGCGGGTTCATTCAGGCGGCGTCGCGGATGCAGGAACTGGGGGAGATGATCGGGCCCACGCTCGAACGGGCGCTGGGTGAGACGATCAGCGCGGGGGGGCAGGCGGTGCTGCTGCTGAACCGGCGCGGGTACTCGGGGTACATCGCGTGCGCCGATGCGCGGTGCGGCTGGGTGCTGCGGTGCGATGACTGCGACGCGGGGCTGGTGTTCCACAAGTTCATCCGTCTTCCCGGTGCGGAAGGCCTCGGGGACAGCGAGGCCGGGGCGGCGGAAGCGGCGCGGTCGAATCGCCGCGGATCGCAGGGACTGCTGCGCGACGAGGCGTTCGCGGCGATGCACGACCGGCGCGCGGGCGAAGGGAGCGGCGGGGAGCGGCGTGCGCCGGCGCGGGTGGTTCGGTGCCACCACTGCCTGGCGCAGCAACTGCTGCCGACGCACTGCCCGCAGTGCGGGCGGGGGCTGATCTGGCTGGGTCTGGGTAAGCAGCGGGTGGAAGAAGAACCCCGAGAGAAGTTCGGCGGGCTGATCCAGATGGAGGCGGGCGGGCTTTCGGGAAGGGGGACCGGCGGGGCGGGCGGGCGCTGGCTGGTGCGCGTCGACGGCGACACGATGCACTCGGCGAAGGACTACTTCGACGTGCTGGGACGATTCGGCAGGGGCGAGGTGCGGGTGCTGGTGGGCACGCAGATGATCGCCAAGGGGCTCGACTTCCCGAACGTGCGGCTGGTCGGGGTCATCAACGCCGACACGGCGCTGGGGCTGCCGGACTTCCGCTCGACGGAGCGGACGTTCCAGCTCGTGAACCAGGTTGCGGGGCGGGCGGGGCGCAGCGCCGACAAGCCGGGGCGTGTGATCGTTCAGACCATGGAACCGACCAGCCCGGCGATCACGTTCGCGGCGGCGCATGACTACGTCGGATTCGCGCGGGCGGAGTTGGAGATCCGGCGTCGGAGCGGTCTGCCGCCGGCAACAAAGATGGCGCGGATCGTGGTGCGCGACGAGGTGTTCCAGCGGGCGATGAAGAGCGCGGGAGAACTGGCGCACGAACTGCGGCATGCGGTGAACGCGATCGACCGCCGGGCCGGGCTGGCGGGTAAGGAATCGGTGCGTGTGCTGGGGCCGATGGAGTGCCCGATCGCGCGGATCGCGGGGTTCTACCGGGTGGCGATCGAGCTGACGGCGGGCCGGCGGGGGGCGATTCAGGATGTGCTGGCGGAGGTTCGGAGCCGGGGGCTCCTCAAGAGCGACCACCGGACGGCGGTGGACATCGATCCGATCGCCTTGCTGTGAGGCCCCGGGGCGGAGGAGCGGCGGAAGAAAAGGAGGGGCCGGTGGGGGCGCGGTATGCTTGGGCCGTGATCGTGCACCTCAACGGGCAACTTGTTCCTCGGGACCAGGCGAAGATCAGCCCGCTGGACCGGGGCTTTGTCTTCGGCGACGGGGTGTACGAGGGACTGCGGACGATCGACTGGCGGGGGAATGGGCATGCCGGCGCTCGGGAGATGGCGCGGAGCGGGGCGCGGGTCATCGGGTTGCAACTGCATGTCGAGCGCCTGTACGCGGGGCTGGAGGCGGCGCGGATCGAAACGCCGCGGCACGAGTTCGCGGGGCTGGAAGCGCCGACCTCGCTGGGGCGGATGACCGACGAACTGCTCGCGGCCAACGGGCTGCGCGACGCGTTCGTGTACTGGCAGGTGACGCGTGGCACGCCGAGCGGCGACGAGCCGGCGCGCTTGCGGGTGCCGCCGCGGGGGGGGCTGAGGGGGGGCGTGACGGTCTTCGGGTATGCGAGCCCTCAGCCGAGCCTGGAGGCGATCCGCGGCGCCGGGCCGCTGGTCAAGACGTGCGCGGTGCTGAACGACCCGCGCTGGTCGATGGGCTTTCTCAAGTCGACGTCGCTGATGGGCAACGTCGTGTGCGCGATGGAGGCGGATCGGCGCGGGTGCGACGACGCGATCCTGGTGCGCGACGGGGTCGTGTGCGAAGGGCTGGCGACCAACGTGATCCTGGTGACCCGGTCGGGCGAGGTCGTGACGCCGAGCCTGGAGAGCGCACCGATGCTCGCGGGCGTGACGCGGGCGCTGTTGCTGGAGGAACTGCGGGGCGAACTGGTGTCGCGGCGCGTGACGGAGGAGGAACTGCGGAGCGCGCGCGAGGTGATGCTCACCGGATCGAGCACGATGGTCGCGTGCGTGTCGCACCTCGACGGTGCGCCGGTGGGTGAGGGCGGCTGGGCGGGCAAGCCGGGCCCGGTGTGCCGGCGACTGCAGGACGTGCTGCTGAACGCGATCGGGGCCGGGCTGGATGCGAGCCTCCACAACCGTCACATGCTCGGTCGGGCCTGGCGCGGGTTCGATCGCGCGGGGGGTGCCGGGGGTGCGAACGTGTGTGGGGCAGCGCCCACCGTTGCGCCCACCGTGGCGGCCACGGGCGCCTCGGACCGGGCGGTGCCGGGCCGCGCGTGAAACGATGGGAGCACGGATGCTCGACTTTGCCGGCAAGAACGTGACGGTCATGGGGCTCGGGCGCTTCGGGGGCGGCGCGGGGGTGACGCGCTGGCTGGCGGGCCAGGGCGCGGACGTTCTGGTCACGGACCTGGACCCGCCGGAGAAACTGGAAGCGAGCCTGGCGGCGATCGCCGACCTGACGGCGCGGTGCGACCCGCGCGCCGGGCGTGCCGGGGGTCCGGGGCCGGTCACGCTGCGCCTGGGCGAGCACAACGTCAGCGATTTTTCGGAGTGCGATCTGGTTGTCGCCAACCCGGCGGTGCCCAGGCCCTGGGAGAACCGGTTTCTTCGGGCGGCGAGCGCCGCGGGGGTGCCGATCACCAGCGAGATCGGCCTGCTGGTGCGTCGCCTGCCCGATGCGCGGAGCGTGGTCGGTGTGACCGGGAGCGTGGGCAAGAGCACGAGCAGCGCGATGGTGCACTTCGCGCTCGAGGCCGTGCTGGGGGACAGCGCGGAGGGTGTGCTGCGCGTCGCCCTGGGCGGGAACATCGGCGGGAGCCTGCTGCCGGTGCTGGACCGCATCGACGAGCGCACGAAGGTCGTGCTCGAACTCTCGAGCGCGATGCTGTGGTGGCTGGGCGACGCGGACCCGGAGGTGCGGACGCTCACGCGGGAGCCACGCGGCGGGCGGGGTGAGGGCGTGCCGGCCGGCTGGTCGCCGGGCGTCGGGCTGGTGACGAACATCAGCGCCAATCACCTCGACTGGCACGGCGAGTTCGAGCACTACTGCGCGTGCAAACGGCTGCTCATCGAGTCGATGCCGGCCGACGGCGTCGCGGTGCTGGTCGACGAGAGCGTGCGGGCGTGGAAGAGCGTGACGCGGGCGCGCGTCGTCGAGCCGGCCCCCCACTGCTTCGGACGGGAGATGCGCCTTCCCGGGGCGCACAACCGCGTGAACGCGGCGGGGGCGCTCGAGGCCGCGTGGGCGGTTCTGCGCGACGACCCGATCGCCCGGAATCTCGGGGAGCGCGGCCTGCGCGAGGCCTTGGGCGCGGCGATCGGCGCGTTCACGGGGCTCGAGCATCGGCTGCAACTGGTGGCGGAGGTGGGCGGCGTCAAGTACTTCAACGACTCCAAGAGCACGACGCCGGAGAGCTGCCTGAAAGCCCTGGAGGCGTTGAGGGAGACGTCCGCGCGCGGCCTGGCTGGGGTGCACCTGATCGCGGGCGGGTACGACAAAAAGACGCCGCTCACGAGCGTGGCGGATGCCGGTCGCCTGCTCGCGGGTCTGTACACCATCGGCGCCACCGGAGCGACGTTGAGCGAGTTGGCGGCCGGCGCGGGCGCGATCGTCGAGAGGTGCGGCACGCTGAGCGCGGCGGTGCGGGCGTGCGCGGAGCGGGCGCGTCCGGGAGACGTCGTGCTGCTGAGCCCCGCGTGCGCGAGTTGGGACCAGTACGTGAACTTCGAGGCGCGGGGGCAGGAGTTTGTGGGGCTTGTGCGGCGGCTGGCCGCGGCGGAACGCGCCGGGGAATCGCCCCGGCGGCACGGCAAGGCGGAGGCCGAGCGATGAAGGACCGGTGCGTGCGGGTGGTCGGCGTGTGGGCGCTGGTGGCGGCGCTCACCGGGTGTCGCGGGACGAACGCGGATGCGGAGCACGGCGGCGCGAGCGCGGCGCGGACGCCATCCGGGGTTGAAGTCGAGGTACTTCCGGCTGGCGCGGGCCCGGGGTCGTCCGCCGGGGCTGGGGCCGAACGGAACGGCGGAACATCCGCGCCGACGCCGGAAGCCTCGCCGGACACGGGGCTGCGCGAGCTCTTCCCGGGCGTGCGTGCCGATCTGCGGGCGCACGTCGTGGAGTTTGACGCGCGGGTGAGCCCGATGATGGTGGGCGACGACAAGGCGCCGGTGATCTTCCTCGAGGTCATCTGCTGCACCCCCAACACGCGCGAGCACGAGTCGCTGCTGGTGACAAACGCGAAGCCGAGCCTCATCCACGCGGCGCTGCTCGCGGCGGGCTTCAAGCCGGGCGCGCCGGGGGGCTGGAAGTTCGAGAACGAGCAGATCGTCGGCGTCCCGCCGACGGGCGACGGGCTGCGGATCACGTTCGGCTACACGGGCAGGGACGGGCACGAGCAACAGGCCGATCCCGGCGCATGGGTGGTCAACCTCGCGACGCGTGAACCGATCGTGCCCAAGGGGACGCCGGCCCGCTTCGTCTTCGCGGGGTCGAAGATCATCGAGCGCGCCGGTGAGGGGGCGGTGTACGACGCGGACGGGTCGGGGCAGGTCATCGGCCTGCACACCTTCGGCAGCGAGGTGATCGCGTGGCCCAAGACCATGCACCACGAGGCGCAGGTGCAGGCGCCCGAATGGGTCGCGGACCTGGACAGCATGCCGCCGGCGGGGACGGTCGTGAAGGTCCGGATCACCGGCGCGCCGTGAGGGGTTCAGCGGCGCGGCTTGGCGCTGCGCCCGGTGCTGGGTACGGGCACAGCCTCGCTGTCGTTTTTCATCGTGTAGGACCTGCCGCCGATGGTCCGCTCGCGGACGCGGCGCGTCCACTGGCGCGAGGCGGCCTCGAACTGAGGACCGAGCGCCGCCAAAGGCTCGACGAACCGGGGCGGGTGGTCGGTCATGCCGAGCAGGTCCTGGAGCACCATGACCTGGCCGTGGCACTCGGCGCCCGCGCCGATGCCGATGAGCGGGACGCGCGTCGCGTCGAGCACCCGGCGGGTCGTCTGCGGGGGCACGGCCTCGATGAGCAGCATCTTGGCGCCGGCGTCCTGGAG
>CALMQD010000114.1 GCA_937871415.1 uncultured Phycisphaerales bacterium
ACCCCTCTCATGCCCGATGCCCTTCGCCCACCCACCGACCTGCGTTCGGACACTGTCACCAAACCCACGCCCGACATGCGACGCGTCATGGCGGCGGCCGAAGTCGGAGACGATGTGCTCGGCGACGATCCGACGGTGATCCGGCTTCAGGAGCGGGTGGCGGAGATCATGGGAAAGGAAGCCGCGTGCTTCGTGCCTTCGGGCACCATGGCGAACCAGTGCGCGATTCGTGCCCACACCGAACCGGGCGATGAGGTGATCGCGCACGCGGACTCGCACATCATCCATTACGAGACCGGCGCGCCGGCCGCGCTGTCCGGCGTGATGATCCGCCCCTTGAGCGGCCCGCTGGGGCTCTTCAAGGCCGCGGATGTCGAGAGCGCGGTACGTCCAGTCTCATCGCACTTCGCCAAGTCGGCGCTGGTCGTCGTTGAGAACACGCACAACCGCGGCGGCGGCGCGGTGTGGGACCTCGGAGAGATCGCCGCGGTCGAGGGTGTGGCTCGTCGGCACAACCTCAAGATGCACCTCGACGGGGCGCGGATCTGGAACGCTTCGGCGAAGACCGGCATCGCGCCCGCGACCTATGCGCGGCACTTCGACACCGTCTCGTGCTGTTTCTCGAAGGGCCTGGGTGCACCGGCCGGCTCGGCGGTCTGCGGCACGAGGGGCCACATCGCGAGAGTGCACCGCTTCCGCAAGATGTTCGGAGGGGCGATGCGCCAGACGGGCGTGCTGGCGGCGGCCTGCCTCTACGCGCTCGACCACCACCGCGATCGCCTCAACGAGGATCACGCTCATGCGCAGCGCCTGGCGGAAGGCCTGGCTGCGATTCCCGGTCTTTCGATCGCCATGCCGGTGGCGACCAACATGGTGTTCTTCGATCTGGCCGAGACACTTCCCGCGGCGCAGGCGTTCTCTGAGCAGCTCGAGGCCCGAGG
The DNA here is from genome assembly GCA_937871415.1 of uncultured Phycisphaerales bacterium. Classification (GTDB taxonomy): domain Bacteria; phylum Planctomycetota; class Phycisphaerae; order Phycisphaerales; family UBA1924; genus JAHBK01. Next base: position 942 of record CALMQD010000114.1, read on the forward strand.
GGTTCGGATGCTCTCAACCGCTCCGCGGCGCATCCGGGCCGTGTGCCATCTCGACGTTTCGAGGTCGCAGATCGACGAAGCGATCCGCATTGTCGGCGAGGTCGCCCGCATGGCCCGCTAAATGGTGAATAGACCGAAACTTGTGTCCTTTCGCGGGCGCGGTACGATGGGCTATGCCCCACTCGCCTGCCAGCTCTCAGGCCGACGCGGAACGCCTGCACTTGTACCACTCGTGGATCGACGCCCACGACCCGCATGCGCTTCGCAACCCGGTCGCCACGGGCGCGGGCAGCGCCTGGGCCAGCGCGGGCGGAGCGCGCCCGTTCAACACCGGGCCATCTGAACCCGCGGGAGATCCGGGGGCGATGCTGGCGAACGTCGCCGATCGCACAGTGGAGACCGAGTTCTTCTCCCCCGTGCCCCAGGGCTATCGCAAGGGCTATCACAAGTACGTCGTCGTGCTGGGCACGGTCATGTCGGGCCTGGGCAAGGGCATCTTCTCCTCCTCCGCGGCGAAACTGCTCAAGGACAAGGGGCTCGTTGTCGCGCCCATCAAGCTTGAAGGCTATTTGAACATCGACGCCGGCACCCTCAACCCGTTCCGGCACGGCGAGGTGTTCGTGCTCGACGACGGCACCGAGTGCGACATGGACCTGGGCACGTACGAGCGCCTGCTCGATCAGGATCTCTCGCGACGCAACTTCGCGACCAGCGGCCAGGTCTTCTCCACGATCATCGAGCGCGAGCGGCGCGGCGCCTACCTCGGACGCGACGTGCAGTGGATCCCGCACGTCACCGGCGAGGTGAAGCGCCGCATCCGCGAACTCGCCATGCACGGCGACGGCCAGAAGCCCGCCGACGTCGTGTTCATCGAGGTCGGCGGCACCGTCGGCGACTACGAGAACGGCTTCTACATCGAGGCGTTGCGCGAACTGGCCTTCGAGGAGGGCGAGGACTCGTGCTGCTTCGTCGCGCTGACCTATGTCATCAAGCCCCAGGCGCTGGGCGAACAGAAGAGCAAGGCGGCACAGCTGGGCATCAAGCGGCTGATGGAGGCCGGCGTCCAACCGCACATCGTCGCCTGCCGCGCCGC
>CALMQD010000115.1 GCA_937871415.1 uncultured Phycisphaerales bacterium
TCGGCGGGCGTGTGGTGAACGACGTGGCGCCCAAGGACCGCGACATCGCGATGGTATTCCAGAACTACGCGCTCTATCCGCACATGAGCGTGTACCAGAACATGGCGTTCGCGCTGAAACTGCGGAAGATGCCGAAGGGGGAGATCGATCGGAGGGTGCGCGGCGCGGCGGAGACGCTGGGGCTGAGCCAGTTGCTGGACCGCAAGCCGGGGGCGCTGTCGGGGGGGCAGCGGCAGCGCGTGGCGGTGGCGCGGGCGATGGTGCGCGAGCCGAAAGCGTTCCTGTTTGATGAGCCGCTGAGCAACCTGGACGCGAAACTGCGGGTGTCGACGCGCGCGGAACTCAAGGCGCTGCACCAGCGACTGAAGACCACCACGCTGTATGTGACGCACGACCAGGAAGAGGCGATGACGCTGGCGGACATCGTCGTGGTCATGTCGAACGGGCGGGTGCAGCAGGTCGGCCCGCCGCTGGAGGTGTATGCGCACCCGGCGAACCGGTTCGTGGCGGGGTTCCTGGGGACGCCGTCGATGAACTTCTGGGAGTGTGAGGTGCGCGAGGCGGGGGGCGAGTTGGTGTTGGAAGAGGCGGGCGCGGACGGTGCGGCCGGTGGGGCCGGGGTTGCGCCGCTGCGGGTCGTGCTGAGTGGAGCGAGTGCGGGGGGAACGGGGGGAACGGGGGGGGCGGCGCGGGGGTTTGCGGGCAAGCGGCTGGTGCTGGGCGTGCGGCCGCAGGCGATCAAGATGCTGCCGGTCGGTGGTGCGGCGGAGGAATCCAAGCCCGGGCCGGTGGTGGAGATGCGCGTGTCGGTCGTGGAGCCGCTGGGGGATCAGACAGATGTGGTGTGCGCGACGGCGACGAACGGGCACGTGGTGGCGCGGGTGGAGAGCGGGGACGCGGAACTCAAGCCGGGCGCAGTGCGGCGGGCGCGGCTGGACCCGGCGCGGCTGCACTTGTTCGAGCCGGGGGAGTTCGGCAAGGCGGTGTAGGAAAGGACTGAGTTGGGTTGGATTGGCCGTGGCTGCCGGTGCATGACATCTTCGAGCCGTAGAACGGACAGCGGCTGGTGGGCGGGACGGTGGACGAGGTCTCGATCAAGATGTCGTCGATCGTGCTGGACGAGAACATCGAACTC
>CALMQD010000116.1 GCA_937871415.1 uncultured Phycisphaerales bacterium
CCACCGCCCGCAGCCGCTCGAAGTTCAGCCCCTCGTCCAGAGGCGACGGCTCCCGCGCTTCCAGCCGCACGCTCGCCCCCTCCTCGCCCGGCGTGGTCGTCACTTCCGCCACGCCCAGCGGGTTCCGCGTGCGGAAGTCCCGGTGCTGCGGGAGCAGTTCCACGTGCAGCGCCGCGCGCGGCTGACGGTCCGAGAGGCTCTCGCTCGCTTCCGGCACGATCCACGCCCGCCCCAGCAGACGCATCTGACCCGCCGGCAGGTCCAGCCGCTCGCCCTCCAGCGCCAGCACGTGCGCCGCGCGCGGCGGCGACTGCGTCAGCATCGTCCAGCGCGGCGCAGCGCCCAGCCACTGCCTCTCCCCCGCGCCCGTGATCGCCAGTTGCGAGAGCACCCACGCCAGCTTCTCCGACGGCACGCTGACCAGACGCATCCCCGCCACACGCCACGCCTCCGCGGCGTCCGCCCCACCCTCTCCGGTCAGCGGCAGGGGTTCGTCGAGGTACGGCGCCAGCGCCGTCGCCAGCGTGTGCTGGTCCGCATCCGATTGGAACAGCAGGACGCCCAGCCCGTACTGCCCCTCGGGGAAATCCGCCGAGAGCGCCTGCGCCAGGGGTGGCGCATCAGCGCCGGCGGCGCGTGCCTGAGACGAAACGGGCGCTGCGGATGCCGCCCTCGCGCCGTCGCCGCCGCGGCGCGCACACGACGCGCCCGCCACCAGGACGGCTCCGCACAACACCGCCGCGATGACTCGGGGAGTGCGCCCGCCGGCGCTCGGCCCGAGCAACGCGCGGCGCTCGGGTTCGTGGAGTCTCGGTTTCGCTCGGCAGATGGCGTCCGGGGCGTGCATCGCCAGACTGTACGGGCCGCGGGGGGGACGGGTTGAGCGCCCGAGCCGCTCCGCACGCGGACTGTGCTGCCCGGGCTCAGAAGTTCAGTCCCTTGTTGGTCAGCCACCCGCCGTACACCTCGCCCTCGATGTCGTGGTATCGCATCGCGGTGTAGCCGTTGGGGAACGTCGCCGCCGTTGCGCCGAAGATGCCGTCGCGGCGCCCGCGATCCGCGAACGCCCGCACCGAGCCGTCGGCGAAGACGAACTGCCCGTAGAACTTGTTGTGCCGCACGTTCCCGATCCGCACCGTCGAGCTCTTCCCGTGCGCCGGGCCGAAGTCCGTGTAGTTCTGACGGTTGCGGACAACGCCCCCGTCGGGCGACTGTGCGCCGATGCTGTCCGGCCCGTCCGAGAGCGCCTTGGCGCCCGGGTACGAAACACCGTTGAGCACGAAGTAGTCGGTCGGCTCGGCCTCCAGGATCGCGCCGTCGCCGAACAGCGGCACCTTCGAGATCGGCGCGTTGTCCAGCGCCGAGTCCTTCAGCGGGCCCTTCGTGTTGACACGGTCCTTCGGGTCGGCGCTGTTGGGCAGGCCGGGCTTCATGTCCGTGTGCGCCATGTACCACGACTGGCAGTAGTTCGAGTTGAACCCCTCGGCCGCCAGGCGCGAGAGGTCGTCCTGCGTGAACGCCTTCCACGCGTGCTGGGCCGCGCGCGACGCGTTCAGGTTCTGGCTGCCGCGCGCGGGGCTTGCGGGGCACAGGAGGTTGCCGGGGATGCAATACCCCCCGATCTTGAAGTCGGCGACCCAGCCCCCCTCGTCGAGCGCCGCCCAGGACGCCTCGGAGTCGTTGTCCCACGTTCCCTGCGAGAAGTAGCCCTTGTTGTCGTTGCCGTAGGCCAGCGACGCGATCCCGAGCTGCCGCAGATTCGACTGGCACACGGACTGCTTGCCCGCCTCCCGCGCGCTCGACAGCGCCGGCAGCAGCAGCCCCACCAGCAGCGCGATCACCGCGATCACCACCAGCAGCTCGATGAGCGTGAAGGCCGGATCAAGACGGCGCAAAGGGCTTGGGCGGTGTCGGAGCATGGCGGAGAAACGCTACCGGCCCTTCTCGCGCGGGCGCGTGTGAAGATCGCGAAGACTCTGCAAAGATCGCGCAATGCGCGTGTCTTCACAAGCGATGCCGCGCCCCGCGCTCGTAACCTGCCGCCCATGCCACTCGCCCGTGTTCACGAACCGTTAAGAACCCCGCCGGCGCGCCGTGTTGGCCTGTTCCTGGCCGCCGTGCTCGCGTCCGGTCCGCTCGCCCGCGCCGACATCACCTACCTCGGCGAGGCGACCATCTCCTGGGACGCGACCGATCTTTCCGGCCAAACCCAGGTTCTTGGCGACGGCCCCTTCCACGCCGACCGGCTCGGCTCGATCGGCTCGGCGATCGCGTTCACCGGCGTTGGCAACACCTACCTCATGATGTCCGACCGCGGACCGATGGACGGCGCCCTCGATTACCAGCCCCGGTTCCACGCTTTCACGATCGAACTCGCCCCGGGCTCGAGCCGGCCGGTCACGGTGCGTCTGGTGTCCACCACGGTTCTGCACGACGACAAGGGACCATACTCC
>CALMQD010000117.1 GCA_937871415.1 uncultured Phycisphaerales bacterium
GCGACGGGGGAGGACGATCCAAACCGCCGCCTGACGCGACGTATCATTGAGCCACATGCACCCTCGACGTCCCACTCGTCAGATCACGGTCGGAGATGCCCGCGTCGGCCGGATTCAGATCGGCGGCGGCCTGCCCGACCGGGCCGGCAATCCCACGACCCCGGCCCCCGTGTCGGTCCAGACCATGACCGCCGGGTACACGCACGACGTCGATGCGTGCGTGCGCGAGATCAACAAACTGGCCGCGGCCGGCGCGGACATCGTCCGCGTCGCCGTGCCCGAGAAGAAGGACACCGAAGCGCTCAAGGAAATCCTGCCGCAGGTGCGTGTGCCGATCGTGGCCGACGTGCACTTCCACTTCCAGCGGGCGCTCGAGGCGGTCGAGGCGGGCGTGCACAAGATCCGCCTGAACCCCGGCAACATCAGCGACCGTTCGCAGGTCATCGACGTGATCCAGGCGTGCAAGGCCCGCGGGCTGCCGATCCGCGTGGGCGTGAACGAAGGCTCGATCATCGAGCGGCGCGACAAACAGAAGCGCATGAAGGAACTCGGCCAGGTCTTCAGCGACCACAAGCACGGGTACCTGCTCGCGATCATGATCACCAAGCTCGAGGAGTACCTCGACATCTTCTACGAGCAGGACTTCTACGACATCGCGATCAGCGCCAAGAGCATGGACCCCGTTGTCGTTGTCGACGCCTACACCGAGATCAGCAAGCGTTTCGACCATCCGCTGCACCTGGGCGTGACGCACGCCGGGCCCAAGGAGACCGGGTGCATCCGTTCGATCGCGGCGCTGTCGGCGCTCCTGTGCAACGGCGTGGGCGACACCGTCCGCATCTCGTACGCCAACGACCCGATCTACGAGGTGCAGGACGGGCTGGAACTCCTCTACTGCCTGGGGCTCAAGCCACGCAAGGGTGTGGACCTCATCGCCTGCCCGACGTGCGGTCGCATCCAGGTCGATCTGTTCACGCTGGTGCAGGACGTCCGCAAGAGCCTCGAGACGATCGAACTGCCGATCAAGGTGGCGGTGATGGGGTGCATCGTCAATGGCCCGGGCGAGGCCGAGGGCGCCGACGTCGCGGTCTTCGCCGGCGACCGTCGCGGCATCATCTACGTCCAGGGGGAGAAGGTCGCCAACGTGCCCGAGGAGGAGATCCTCGCCCGACTCATGCAGGAGTGCCGCGCGTTCGAGGCCAAGGTGAAGGCCGGCGAAGCGCGACTGGGCGAGAAGAAGGTCGACATCATCCCGCCGGATCCGATCGGCGAACTGGGCAGCGGTTACGAGAAGATCGCCGCCGGCAACGTCGATCGCGTCGGTGTCACCGTCGGTCGCTCATGAGGCGTGCCGGCGGCGATGGCCTAGCGTTGCCCATGGCACTTTCCTTGCGCGCGGCCGCGACCGCCTGCTGGTTCCTGTTCATCCTCTGCGCCCCGTGGCTATCGGGTTGCGGGTTCTCCGGCGGAATCGAGAACCCCGCCTTCCCGCTGAGTGTCTCTCGCGCCGGCGATGAACTCCGCGAGATGGAGCAGACCCCGGTCGCTCCCAAGCGCCCGATCGTCGTCATCTCCGGACTCTCCGACTTCGGCCTCGACGCCGACGACCTCGCGTCGCGCGTGCGCCGGTACGTCAGCCCCAGCGCGACCGTCATCGCCGTCTCGCCGTTCCGGACGAGCACGGTCGAGGATGCGCGGCGGAAACTCATCGCCGCGATCGAACGCGAAGCGCCCGGCACGGACCCGCGGGAAACCGCGGAGGTGGACGTCGTCGGGTTCTCGTTCGGAGGTGTGCTGGCTCGATACGCCGCGCTCTCGTCGGAAGATCGGGCCCGGCTCGAACCTCCCGGTGCGCCGGATGCGCACGGACGAGCGAGCTTCAAGCGGCTCCGCATCGCCCGCCTGTACTGCATCTGCGCACCCCATCTCGGGAGCAACGCGGCCGACCTTCCCACGATCGACGACCGCGAGGTGGCGATTCGCAACGGGTCGGCGTTCCTGGCCGAACTCAACCGGCGGGCGCCCAAGCCGGGAGACAGCGCGTACTACGAGACGCAGTGCTACGCCCGTCTCGATGACCGGGTCGTGGGCGTCGTCAACGCCGGCCTTCCGGGGCGCTACCCCTGGTGGGTCAGCAACCTGCCGGGCGAGCGCGGACACGCCGACGCCTTCAAAGATCCCCGGATCCTGGCCGACATCGCGCGGCGCCTGCGCGGCGAGATCCCTTACACCATCGAACCGCCCATCCGCGCCCCGCGCGGGGAGGAGTGACCCTGCGCGATCTGACGATCTACAAGCATCGGGGAACGATGCCGAAGGAGCGCGAGTGATCCTTCCGTTGCGGCTGGAACAGGCCTTGATGCGTCCGAACCCCAACCCGGGGTTCGACGTGACGAGCGTGCAGGCTCGCGACGACCTGACGCGGATGCGTCGAGAGCCGCGCCCCCTGCAGCGTCCCGTCGTGGTCCTCGCCGGCTGGCGTGCCCTGAGCCTGCTGCCCCGCAACATGATCGCGAATCTCGGGGGGTGCTTCGCCGACCCATCGTGCGAGGGTTTTCTGCCGGTGGCGTACCCACTGGAGACGCGCATCACCCGGGCCGCGGCCGCGACGATCGCCGAGGTCGAGGCGAGATGGCCGAGCGGAACGAGCCCGCACACGCGCGAGGTCGACGTGATCGGCGTCTCGATGGGCGGGCTGGTCGCGCGGGCCGCCGCCGCGGGCCTGGCCGATCCGGATCGACGGGGCTGGCACGCGAAGCCTCTCCGCATCGCCAGGCTCTTCACTCTCGGCACGCCCCATCGCGGCGCGAACCTGGCGCTGGAGCACCCGGTGGATGCCGCGGCGGTGGACATGCTCCCGGGTTCGTCCCTGCTGCGCCGCCTCGACGAAGCCTGGGCGGACCGCCCGTACGAAATGGTCTGCTACGCGCGGCTGCACGACGAGTTCGTCGGCGCCAGGCGGACCGCGCCGCCCGGCATGCAGCCTTTCTGGCTGAGCGGGCTGGCGATCATGAGCCACCTGACCATCGGCCAGGAGCCCCGGATCCTCGCCGACATCGCGCGGCGCCTTCGCGGAGAATCGCCCTGGGCCCGGGTGGCTTCGGCCCCGCCGTGTGACTAGAGCGGGGCGATCTGGTCTTCGCCGTCTATCGCCACGTCAACCCCTCGGGCAGTTTGTTGAGGTTCATACAACCGTCGGGCGTGACGATGACCATGTCCTCGATGCGCATTCCGCCGAGGCCGTCCTTGTATACCCCGGGCTCGATCGTGACCGCGTCGCCCGCGAGCAGCTCGGGGCCTTTCATGTCGAGCAGAGGCGGTTCCTTGAGGTCCAGACCGATGCCGTGACCGGTGCCGTGGGGCATGCCGCCGGGCCCGTGCACGCTCGGCTCGTCCGTCCCGTAACCGCGTGCTCGGATCACGTCGATGGCCGGCTGATGCACGAACTCGCCGGTGACGCCGGCGCGCGTCGCCCGCAACGCCGCGGCCTTGGCGTCGACCACCGCCCGGTGCATGTGACGGACCGGCTCGGGGATGTCGCCCTCGCGCCCGTGAACGACCATGCGCGTGCAATCGCCGTTGTAAAGCGTCGCCATGTCGCACGGGAAGACGTCGATGATGATCGGTTCGAGCGTGCGCAGTTCGCCCCGGCCCGCGTGGTGGCAGTCCGACCCTTGGGGCCCCCCGGCCACGATGTGCCCCGGGTTGCTGAAGCCCCGCTCCATGAGGAACACGTCGACGAGCGACTTCACCCGCTCGCTCGTGAGCGGCGCGGAGTGCGACGAGGCGCGATCGATCAGCACGCCGCGCTTGCCGGCCTGGCACGACGCAATGAACTCGCAGGCCATACGGATGGCGTCCTCGGTCACCGCCTGCGCCTTGCGCAGGAACTCGATCTCCTGATCGTCCTTGCGACGTCGGTCGAGCTGCCCCATCGCCGGGTCGCAGACAACCTCGATCCCCGCATCCTTCATGTAATGCGAATAGATCAGCGGCAGCGTGCGATCCGCGACGACCCGACGCACGTTCGAGCGCCGGAGAAACTCCGCCGCCGATTGGGCGCTGGCGGTTTCGCGGTCACCCGAGAGGCCGGCGGGGGGCGTGAAGTCCTGGTAACAGTGCACCTCGTCGGCGCGGGCGCCGCCCTGGGCGAACGGCTTTCTCGCACGAGGCAACTCCACGTCGCGCAGGATGAGCACGCGCCGGCCCGGCCAGGGCCGTGTCGGGGACGGGGGGGCGCCGTCGAACGTCACCAGGATCGCCGGGTCGTGGGGCGGGGGAGAGAACCGCAGTTCCCGGTGCAGTGCCTTGTTGAGCCACGGCACACCGGCGCGGATCGTCACGAGTGGTTCGCTCATGACGACCAGCGTAGGCGAAAGCCGCGGACCCGACGCAGAACCAAACCCTCCGCGCAGCGTGCTTGGCTGGCTTACTTCCCGACCATCGGCTTGTACTTCACGCCCAGCTGCTCGAAGAGGAACGCGTACTGATCCACAGTCTGCTCGATGCGCTCGGCCAGCGGCGTGCCCATGCCGTGACCGGTGTTGCTGCTGGTCCGCAGCAGGAACAGCCCGGCGGGATCGGCCGCCTGCAGTCGCGCGGTCATCTTGCGGCTCTGCATCGGATCGACGCGCGGATCGTTGGCGCCCGTCATGAACAGCACCGCCGGGTAGCGCGTGCCGTCCTTCACGTTGTGCAAGGGCGAGTATGCCAGGAGCGCGCGGAACTGCTCGGGGTTCTTGACGGTCCCGAACTCGGTGATGTTGAACGCGCCGTTGGGCGAGAGCTCGACCCGGAGCATGTCGTAGATGCCGACGCTCGAGACAACGGCCTTGCACAGGTCCGGGTGCTGGGTGATCATCGCGCCCATCAGCAGGCCGCCGTTGGATCCGCCGATGATCGACAGACGCTCGGGGCTGGTGTAGCCGCGTTCGACCAGGTGCGAGCACGCCGCGTAGAAGTCGTCGAAGCAGTTCTGCTTGCGGGTGAGGTTGCCCTGCAGGTGCCATTTCTCGCCGTACTCACCGCCGCCGCGGATGTTGGCGACCGCGAAGAGGCCGCCCTGTTCGAGCCAGACCAGCCGGCGGCGGGAGAAACCGGGTGTCTCGTTGACGCCGTAACCGCCGTAACCCCACACGAGGGCGGGCGTGCTCTTGGTCGGCTTGAGGTCGGCCCGCCGGATGATGTTGACGGGCACCTTGGTCCCGTCCTTGCTGCGGGCGAACTCGCGCTCGACGACGAGCCGGGGCATGTTGGGCGGCTCGGGGGTCACCAGCGCCGTCTTGGTCATGACGCTGCCCGCGATGCCGTCGCCGACACTGAAGATGTACCACGCCGGGGGCGTGATGAAGGAGTCGATGCGGAAGACCAGGTCATCCCCCGACGCTTTCGAGCCGTGCGCGACCTCGACCCCTTCGATGGTCGTGATATCGGGTTTGATGACGGTTCCGAGCGCTTCGCCGTTGAGCGCGTAGTAACGGAGTTCGTTGGGTCCGCCGACCTGGTACTGCACGTACAAGCGGCCCTTGGCCGGGTACAGGCCGGTCCGTTCAAAGAAGGACGTCTCGATCGAAGCGTCCGAGCGCTCGGCGATGACTTCCTTGGCCGCCGCCAGCGAGGGCGCCTTGCCCGCTTCGAGCGGCAGCCGGAGCACCTTGCCGTTCGGAGCGTTCTTGCGGCTGACGAGGTAGACGGCGTCGTCTCCGGCGGGGCCGAACTTGGCCTCGACGATGCGATCGTCCCAGTTCGTCAGCCGCGTCCACACGCCGTCCGGCGAGCGCAGGTCCTGGATGAACTCGCCGCCGTCGCCGTTCTGGACGTTGGTGAGCGTCCAGTTCCCGGCCTTGAAACCCTCGGGCGCGACCTCGATCACGATCTCCGCGATCTTCGGGTAGTCCTTGCCGACTTCGAATCGATCGGCCGGGCCGGACGGGGTGTCGGCGCGGAGAGCGTGGAAGTACACCTGCGTGTAGAAGTTCAGGTCCTCGTCGGGGCGCTCGCCCTTGCGCGGGTACTTGGTGCAGTAAAAGCCGGACGAATCGTTGAGCCAGGCGAGCGATCCGCCGGCGGTGCCGCCGTTCACACGCTCGACGATGTCGTTGGCGAGGAGTTTGCCCGAGGCGACGTCGAAGACGTGGACGTCGCCCGACTCGCTGCCCCCCTTGGAGAGGCTCACGGCGAGGTACTTGCCGTCCGGAGAGGGCACGAACCAGTCGAACGACACGCCGCCGTGCTCGTCGAGGGCGTTGAGATCCACGATGACGCGTTCATCGGCCTTCGAGAGGTCCTCGATGTTCTTCAGGACCACCAGCAGGGGCTGCTGTTTCGGGGGCTGGCTCTTGGCGGCGAAGTAGATTGTGCCGTGATCCGTGACGACCGGCTTGATGGCGTTGTACTCCACGCCGACGGCGTTCTCGATCTGCATGACCCTTTGGCGGAGCGCATCGGTGAAAGGGATGCGGTCGAGATAGGCCCGCGCATAAGCGTTCTGCGCGTCCGACCAGGCCTGCACCTCCGGGTTTGCGGCGTCCTCGAGCCAGCGGTAGTCCTCGCTGACCTGCTTGCCGTGGTACGTGTCTCGCACCTGGGCTTTGCGCGTCGCCGGCGCGGGTGCATAATCCGTTCGCGCCATCGGCTTCGTGCCGGACGACGAATTGGAAGCGGCCTTGGATGCGTCCCCGTCGCCGGAACAACCCGAGGCCCCGAGCCAGGCCGCGCCGGCGGCGAACGACAGGCCCACGATCAACGCGCGAGCCGAGCGGCCCGAGCCCAGTTCCCAAACACGTGACAGCATGTGCGAACTCTCCGATTCCACCCCGAGCGGGACGTGTGTCCGGAGGATACCGCGCTCGCGCCGCCTCGGCGCACCGGACGAGCCGGGTATACCCGCGGGACTTCGGCCGGTTCGGGCGCCCCGGCCGCAACGCTCGGGGCTTGGATGTGGACTTCTTCACCGCGGGCAACCGACGAACCACGCATCCAGGAAACCGAAGAGGTCGGCCACGTTGACAACGCCCGAACGGTCGATGTCCGCCGGGAAGTCCGGCCCTTCCGACAGGAACGTCGCGAACCAGTCGTCGAGGAACCCGAACAGATCGGCCACACCAACGCCGTTGCGCCGGTCGTAGTTCGCCACGCAGCAGGTGACGGGGTTCTCGTCGGTGTCCTGGCAGAGTTCTCCGGGGCCCTGGTACGTTCCGCCCGACGCGATGCAGGCCGCCTCGTCGACAGCGATCGAACAGGCGGTGCCGTCGCAGCACGCGCCGGCGACGTCCGGATCGGGACCCGGCCCGACGTGGATTCCGACATAAGCCAGGTTGGACGCCCCGAGCCGGATGAGCACGCGTTGGCCCGCGGCCAGGAACGTCGTTGCCTCGGTGTATCCCAGCGGCTCGAACAGGCAAGCCAGCTCCGCTCCGCCGCAGTCGTCGTACAGCGACAGCGTCAGGTACGGCTCGTCGGTCGAGGGCATCGTGTCGATCTTGTACAAGCCGTCCACCGGCGCGATGAACGAGAACCAGGTGGCGAGGAAATCGAAGTCGTCGCACGAACTCGTCGTTGTGCCGGCGCTGTTGAGGTTGTCCTGGACGAGCGATTGACCCAGCAGAATCTCCTGCGCGCCATCGCACACCGAGTTGGCGGGAGGCTCGGGCAGTTCGTAGACGTTCAGGACAAAGTCGCCGAACTGGTAGTCGGCGCCCGTGACGGCGATCAGCGCTGAAGCGCCCGGGAACTCCGCCCCCAGCACGATCCTCGCAAGGTCGCCGCGCCCCAGGTTGTTGTCGCACCCGATCATCCCGGAGGGGAGTTCCATGTTGTCACAGGAACCGAAGGCCGCGAGCAGTGTGTCGGTCATCCCGGTGGTGTCCGACGTATCGAAGACGAAGATGCCGGCACGCGGCGCGGTGAACCGATACCACACCACGGGCCCGAGGTTCGCCATGCACGGGCCCCCGCCGAAGAAGAAGTGCGCCGGCAGAGCGCCGTTGGTCGTGCCCGCATACACGCCCACGTCGCCGATCTCCGCGGGTGTCTGGCACGACGCGTTGTCGGGGACCGGGTACTCCGGATAGGGCCCCACGTTGAAGATGTACTCCGAAGCGGCGTACTCGAACGCTGCGACGCGGATCAGCACGCGCTGCCCCGCGGCCAGTTCGATCGAGGTCTGCTGCAGCCCGCAGGTCAACTCCGTGCCGTCGCAACCGTCCCACACGCCCACGAAGACGGCGAACAACCCGGGGTGGGTGAGGAAGAAGTCGTACTGGCGCGTCTCGGGCGCGGTGAACTCATACCACACGTCGCGAACATCGTTGGAACCACAATCCGAGACGTCGCTGTCGATCTCGCTGGCGGAAGTGCCGCGGACGTGCGAGGGCCAGGTGACGACCTGCGCGTTCTCGCACCGGTCGTTGTACGCGGCGCCGGAAAAAACGCGACGGTCGGCGTGGATCTGGAACGAGCCCGTGCGTCCGCCGAAACTGGCGACACGGATGACGACGCTCTGCCCGGCGAGCAGATCCACATCGACCGAGGCGTCGAGCGAACCGAACGGGAAGTGCTGATCATCGGAGCACGCGAGCGACTCGCCCGAGATCGCATCGCACGCCGGCCAGACCGTGATGGTCGTGTCGAGCCGATCGCCGGTGGGTCGAGTGGAGAAGGTGAAGCCCTGCTCGTAGGGAGCGGTGAAGGTGAACCACACGTCGGCTTCGTCCCCCTGCGTACACCCACCGGTCAGAACGTCGCTGGTCGCGCCGACGTTGGAAGCCACCAAGGTTCCGCCGAACGGAATGGGGGTGGCATTGGTGCAAGCGTCGTTGGCGGGCTGGCCGAGTGCGACGGAAGCGGCCGCCATCGAGAGTCCAAACCCGATCAAAGTTCGAACAAGTATCACAGGGAGACCTCCAGTGTCCTGAGGACACCCTTAGGATGCGCCGATTGCCCCGTCTGTCAAGGGAAGTCCGCCGGTTTCGTCGTGATTGGCCGTCACGCCGCGGCGCACGCGTACTGGAAATGGGAGAATCTCCGCAATGAACACCCCCAGAACGATCCGAGCCTGTGGTTTCGCCTGCGCCGCGTGCCTTTGGCTGCTGCCGACTGTCGGGTTGGGCGCGTACCAGCCCGGTCTCGGCGGCGGCGGCGACGTCTCGGGGCAGCAGCCACCCGAGCCGAGTCCGGCGAAGAAGGAACGCCAAGGCGGCCCGGAGCGGAAACCAGCCGCACTGAGCGGCGGAGAGGTCAGCCTCAAACCGAAGTTCGCCCCCGGCACGGTCCTCCGCTACGAACTCTCGCAGTCCACGCGCCAGCGCAACCGCGCGCCGTCGATGAGTGAAATGGACGGCGAGATGCGCCTGGATCAGACGCTCAACCTGGTCATGAACGTCTCGAAGGCCGACGAAGGAGCGGGATCGACCGTCGAGGTCACCGTCGAGCGCGTGCGCTTGTCGATTGACGCCGAGGGTCTTCGAGCCCAGGCCGACACGCAGCAGGCCAAGCCCGGCGCACCCGCGTCACCCCGGACCAGCGAAGACGCCGCCGACAAGGAACTGCGCGAGCGCCTCGAGCGCGTCGCCGGCGAGATGGCGTCGGAAAAAATGACCTTCACGCTCGACGCCCGCGGCAACATCGTCCGGGTGACCGGCGGCGACAAACTCGCGGGCGGTGCGCTGCTCGCCGCCGTCGCCGGTGTCCCGAC
>CALMQD010000118.1 GCA_937871415.1 uncultured Phycisphaerales bacterium
GAACGCGTCGGTGGAGTGGATGAGGCCGGGAATGTCGGACGCTTCCGCGTCGGCCGCGTCGTCGTGCTCCTTGCCCGGTGTCGGCTGGGTCGTCATCCGCACGAAGCGGCGCACGGTCTCGTTCCAGAGGTGCGACTGGTACGCCTCGACGTACATCTGCTGCAGGAACGCCGGCAGGCGCGTGAAGGCCTCTCGCGGTTCTTCGCCCGAAGCCAGGGCCTCGATCGGCGCCCGCTCCGGGCAGCGGGGAAGTTCCTGCGCGAGTTTCTTCCAGTCTCCCCAGTGCTGCGCGGCGAGGCGCGTGAATCGCCGGGTCTTGCCCGTGTCCTTGCGTGCGGGCGTCGCGATCGCCAGTTGCAACGCGCCCTCGAAGTCGCCCGCGATGAGGCGCGTCGCGACAAAGCCCTGCTTGTGCCGCGCACTGCCGAAGCGCTGCGCGCCGAAGTAGTTGGTGATCAGCAGTGTGTCCGGTGCGATCGACAGGAGGCCGGCGCGTCGCTCCATCTCGGCCGAGCTCTGCTTCGAGAGATCGCGGACGACGATGGTGAAACGGTTAGCCTCGATCGCCCCGGCCTGCACGGGTGATTCGACGAACCCGAGCCGTTCGGCGGACGCGAACGCTCCCGACCCGTCGGCCGCGCCGGGCCCGATGTCGGCCCGCGCTGGCAGACGCCGCGCCTCGTCGCCCGAGCGCGTGCGGACCGTGACGTGCTGAACGGTCAGCGCGTGTTTGTCCTTGAGGCCGGCGTATTCGATCATGCCGGACTTGACCCCGAGCGCCCTGGCCAGTCGTGACACGGCCTCCGGAGTGGTCATCGACGACTTGGTGAGCCGGTAGAGCGCGCATCCACCCTCCGCCGGACACTCGTCCATCAGGCGCTGCACGTTCAGACGTTCTTCGACACGGAAGTCGGCGGGCTGCCGGCGGATCGTCATGGCCGAGCGTAGCTCGGATTGTCTCGGCCAAGCGTCTCGACCGACTCGCGTGCAGTTCAGCGGCGCGTGGAGCCGGCGCGCCCGTCGGGCTGCGAAGGTCCTTTCGCCACCAGCGAATCGCTCAGCAAGCGGAGGGTCGGGCCGCGAGCGGCCTTGCCCGCGACGACCCACGCGGCGGCCTGGCCGTCGGCGCTCCGCCCGATCCACACCACCGCCAGCGGCGCGCCGACGCCGGTTCGATCGTTCAGCCACTCCACGATGTTCTGGCGCGCGGCGGGCGTTCCCAGCCCTTCCAGCCCGATCGTCGCCCGCAGCTCCGCGACCACTTCCGTTTCGGACGGGTCGTGCGTGCCGCCGGCCTCAACCACGGTCCCGCCGGACGAGGTCGGGTCCGTGCCGGTGCCTCCGTTGTGCTCCACTTCGCCGCGGAGTTGAAAGCCGGCGCCGGCCAGGGCTTCGAGCCGACGTTGCGTCTGATCCCGGGCGGGCTGCTCGTAACTGGCGGGGTCGCGCAGCACCAGCAGGATCCGCTGGTCATCGGCGAGTCGATCGGCGCGGGCCTCGCGCCGCCAGGCCGACAGGTCGGCGTCCGGGGCGCCGACGATCCAGGCCCGGTCGGGTGTGTCGCCCGTCGGCGCGCGGTCCAGGTCGTCGGTCGCGATCGCCCGAGCCTGCGGCGCCGAACCGCGCGGGCTGAAGAGAAGGAACAGCCCACCCGCCGCCGGGATCGCGATGAAGATCAGGCCCAGGAGCGCGACGACGCCCGCGATGAGCAGGCCGCGATTGACTCCGGCGGGCTCGAAGGAGCCGCGTCGCCCGTCGATGTGCTTCTGGATCCGCTCGCGGCGCGCGTTCATCCGAGCGCGGGCGCGGACGAGTTGCTCGGCGGCGGTCGAACCGGGGATCGAGCCGGCGGGCCGGGGTGAACCCGCCGCCGTGACGGGCCGCACGAACGGAGAAACACCCGCGTCGGGGTTGGCGACGCCGGGTTCGATACCCCGGATGCGGTAGCGTCCGCTCCACCAGTTGGTGACGTCAATGACCGGCTTGCCGTTGGCGGCGGGGTGGCCCTGAGGGCCTGAGGCTCCGAAGCCTGGCCCGGCGGTCGGCCCTTGATTGGCGCCGAGGCCCGGCGGGATCGGTGAGCCCAGAGCGGGCGACGGCACGCCCAGTGCGGCGGGCGCCGCGCTGGATGAAGCGGAGCCGGGGCTCAGTGACGGTCCGTGTCCTTCCCATTCGTGAGCCGGCGGTGGGGGGCTCGAACGCGTCGGTGAGGCCGAGTCGACCGTGATCGCCGCGGCTTCGGCGGCGCCCAGGCCCGCGCGCACACTCGGCAGGTCGGCGGGGCGGAGCGCGAACGGGTCGGCGCTGGCGAGGATCGATTCGAGGTCGGCGAGCATCGCGCCCGCGGTCTCGTAGCGCTTGTCGTAGTCGGTCATCGCGCGTCGGACCACCCACCGCACCGACTCGGGGCAGCGCTTGGAGATCTGGCTGAGCCCGCCGTGCGCGGGGAATGAGTTCTCCAGCACGGCGTAGAGCACAGCGCCGACCGCGTAGATGTCGAACTTCGCGCCGTCGACCTCGTGCACCTTCGCGCCGCGGAGCGCCATCCGCACCATCTCCGGATCGCGGAAATACTCGGTTCCGTGCGTCGTCAGCGTGAGGCTCGATCGCAGAGGTGTGATCAGGCCGAAGTCGACCAGGTGCGCTCGCCCGGCGGAGACGATGACATTGTCGGGCTTGACGTCCTTGTGCCACAGCCCGCCGGCGTGGTACAAGGTGAGTGTCTTGAGCAGGTCCGCGCCGTACGAGATCGCCTCCCGCAGACCCTTGTCGTCGAGTCCCCCGGGGGGGCCCGAAGCGTGCATCCGCTGAGTCACCAGCGAGAGCGAGTCGCCCGGCACGTACCGGGTGATGTAGTAGAACCGTTCGTTCGACAGTTCGTGCTCGAGGATCAGCCCCAGCCGTTTCGCCGCGGGCAGGGCCCGGCTCTCCCGGACGATCTGCGGGAGCGTGCTCCCGTCGCGCAGCGAGAAACTCTTGATGACGACGCGGTCCACGCCGGTCATGCCCTGGCGCGTCAGGGCGCCGAGTTTCTGGATCGTGGGCTTGGCGATGTAGAGCTTGCCGCCCGACCCGCCCCCGGGCAGCGATCCGACGATCTCCCAGCCTTCGAAAAGGCCGGTTCGGGCGGGCGGCGCGTCGGCGCTGGGCGCGGCTTCGAGCGCCGCCGGGACGCGTTGCTCGAGCCCCTCGGTCAGCGGCGAGAGTCCCAGCAAGCGCGCCGGGTTGCCGATGACCAGCCTGAACAGCGAACCGATGAACGCCTTGGACTCGCCCTCGATGGCACGCCCGTAATGGGCCGCGGCCGACCATCGCCCGATGAGCACGTTCACCAGCGCAATGGGCACGAAAACCAACCCGGTGATCACCGCCCCGACGACACGCAGCAGGTCCCCGATCTCGGCGGACAGGAAGCGGAACACGTGCCGTACGAACCGCCCGACGAGGCCGAACGCCGGCGCGACGACGAACGCGATCAGCAGGATCGCCAGCACCATGACCGCCAAGCCGCCCGCGATATAGAGCAGCAGACCCGGGGTTGAACTGACCGCTACCTGGCCCAGCCCTGTCATGTTCCTCTCGCCTGCGTCGATCGAAGAGCCGCCCGCGACAGTCCTCGCCGCCGGGAACTAGCGCTCGTCGATCAGACGCTCCCGGTCCCGGAGTTCCATCTGCCGGCGGTAGATCTCTCCGACGGCCTCGTCGAACAGTGCGTCGGCCTGTCCGTCGAGGCTGACGGCCGCCGGCGCGGCATCGCGGACGCGATCCCGGTCATCGCTCTTGCTGGGATTCAGCCTCAGCCCGTTTCGCTCGGCCTCCTGCAGTTCGTCATCCGAGAACGAATAGGTCGCGATGACCTCGCGCAGCCGGATCCGCAGCGCATCCCGCACGCGGGCCAGCCTGCGGCTCACCGTGGGCTCGCTCGTGCCCATCGCTTCGGCGACCTCCTTGCCGCTCTTGCCGTCGAGCACCCGCATCCGGAAGATCGAGAAGTCCATGAACTCGCACTGCTTCTCGACCAGGCGGATGGCCGCCTCGACCTTGGCGCGGAACATCGCGGCCTCGTACTCCTCGTCGACGCGGGCGTCGCGGGCGACCATCCACTGCTCGTCGAGCGAGGCGGGACGCTTGGCCCCGCCGCCGCGCTTCTGGGCCGAGCGGCGGTCCATCTCGTCGCCGAGCACGTGCTTGGCGATCGCGAGCAGCCAGGTCGAAAACCTCGCGCCCTTTTCCGGTTGGTAGCGATCAATCGAGTCCGACAGCGCGGCGAGCGTTTCCTGCGACAGGTCGCGGACCGTCTCGGGACCGATTCGCCCGCGACCCCACTTGGTGAGCTGGGCCCGCAGCACCGGGCCGAAGGTCTCCCAGAGTTCATACCACGCGGCCTGGTCGTTGGCGCGGAGGCGGTTGATGAAGGTGGTGGTGAGTTGATTGAGCATCGGGGGCCGGGGCACGCGGGCGGCGAAACGAACACGTGGCGATGAAAGTCTAACGCCTCTGTCGGCGTTCCGCACACGCCGGTCGCCGCCGACCGCGGAATTCTCAGCGAAAAACCGGTGTGAAACCCGGCGGCGTCCCTTCCCAACAACTCCGCGTGCTGCGCCCCGGTGCGCCCCGGAGAACGGCGGACCAGGCGGGCGAGGTTGCGGCCCGCGGCCGCGCACAAACCAGGAGGATTGTCATGGCCTGCTGCTCACGCTCGTTGTTCAGGATCGGTCTTGTCGGGGCGCTGGTGCTCGGCGCTGGGGTGGCCGTCGCCGGCCCCGAGCGCATCAAGGCGCTCTTCGCCCAGACGCGCGAATCGATCAACGCCAAGATCGACGAGAACATCACGGATCCTGTCGCGCTCCGGTCCCAGCTCAAGGACCTCGAGTCCCAGTACCCCAAGCGTCTCGCGGAGGTGCGGGGCGACCTGGCCAAACTGCGCGAGCAGGTGGCCCAGCTCAACCGCGACCTGTCGGTGTCCAACCGCGTCGTGCAGATGGCCGAGAGCGATTCGCAGAAGCTCTCCGCCGCGATCGACCAGGGACGCGTCGCGTCCATCCAG
This sequence comes from uncultured Phycisphaerales bacterium, assembly GCA_937871415.1. Taxonomy (GTDB): domain Bacteria; phylum Planctomycetota; class Phycisphaerae; order Phycisphaerales; family UBA1924; genus JAHBK01. The sequence continues at coordinate 5,048 of CALMQD010000118.1, forward strand.
AGCGCCTCGGTCGAGACGGGCGAGACGACCCGGGCCGTGCTCATCGTGTTCAAGAATGAGAAGATCGATCTGAGCACCGCCGAGACACGCCGCAACCAGATCGACGCGACGCGCAACGCGTACGCGAGCCGTGCCGCGGACATCCAGCGCGACCTGGGGTACCTCGGCCAGCAGGAACGGCAGCTTGTGTCGCTCGTCACGCGCCTGGAGACGGAGTACACGAGTTTCCAGACGCAGGTCTTTGATCTCGACCGCCAGATCGACGCGATCGGGCGGAACGACCGAATGATCGCGATCATGAAGGACCGTCAGGGGACGCTCGAGGAGCAGTCGCGCTACCGCGCCGCGAGCCTCGACGCGATCCAGACCAAGCTCGCCGACATCCGAGCGCGACAGGAAGCGACGCTCCAAACCCTCGCCAAGAGCACCGAGCGCTACGGCTACGAGCAGGACGCCAAGGCCGCACTCGACCGCGAGGCGGCCCAGGGGATCAAGCCCGAGCAGGCGATGCCGACGCGCCAAGGGCCCAAGGCGCTCGAGATCGACGCCGAGCGCGCGGCCCAGGAGCAGTCAATCCAGGGACCGAACGCTGTCGGGCCGCAGTCGCCGGCCGCGGCCGATTCCAAGTCGCCGGACTCCAGGGTGAGCATGCGGTAAGTCGCTCAACAGGCGACAAGCCGCGGGTGCGCGACGAAACGCACCCGCTCACTTTCCCACGAGCGCGGGCACGGCGTAGAGCCGTGCTCGCCGCGTTTT
>CALMQD010000119.1 GCA_937871415.1 uncultured Phycisphaerales bacterium
GAAAATCCGCGTCGGTCAGTTCCCCGTCACGCATGTTCTCGTGGAAGAGAAACTCCCGATCGCGGGCGAGCTCTTCGTTTCTCTCTCCGTCGATGACAAGTCCCGCGCGCCGGTCCTGCTCATCTCTTCCGGCGGCGGCTCGGGCGTCGAAGAGCGCGCCGCCTCCGTCCAGCGCGTCCCCTGCGATGTCCGCACCGGCCCCGACGCCGCGCTCCTTCCGCGCGCGATCGACGCCCTCCAACTCGCGGGCGGCGCAGCGCTCAAGCCCAAGGTCATCGACCTCTGCAAGCGCGTCTTCGAGATCGCCAAGTCCCTCGACGCGCGGTCCATCGAGATCAACCCGCTCGCGATCCTCAAGGACGGTTCGCTCGTCGCGGCCGACTGCCGCATGACGATCGACGACTACGCCGTCTTCCGTCACCCCGAACTCGGCATCGAGATCGCCCGCGAGCTCGACCACCCGCCCACGGCGCTCGAACGCATCGCCTACGACGTCGAACAAGCCGACCACCGCGGCACCTTTTACTTCGCGCAGATGAACACCCAGCCCAAGGAAGGCTCTCGGGGTCTCATCGGCTTCCACGGCGCGGGCGGCGGCGGCTCCATGATGGCCATGGACGCCATCACGAACGAGCACTTCACCATCGCCAACTTCACCGACACCTCCGGCAACCCCTCCCCCGCCAAGGTCTACCGCGCCGCGTGCATCATCCTTTCCCAGCCCAGCCTCGTCGGCTACTTCGGCTCCGGCTCCGGCGTCGCCAACCAGGAGCAGTACTGGTCCGCCTACGGACTGGCCAAGGCCTTCTGGGAACTCAACCTCGACATCCCCGCCGTCATCCGCCTCGGCGGCAACACCGAGGACCGCGCCGTCGACATCCTGCAGTCCGCCTGCAAGGACCTGCCCACAACCGTCGAGGGCTACAAGAAGACCGACCCGCCCGCGAAGATCGCCAGGCGCTTCGCCGAACTCGTCGCCGAGCATGTGAACTCCACGAAGTCTCCCCTCTGGTCTCCGCGCGCCCCGCGCAGGCCTTCCTTCGTCAACTCGCCCGGCGCCTTTTCATTCCCGGTCAAAGGCGGCACGGTCTGGATCGACCCCGCCGCGTGGAAGCGCCACGCACCCGCGATCATCGCCCGCGCCGGCGGCCTGCTCAAGGACGACGCCGGCAAACCCGCCCTCACACTCGCCCCCGACGCATTCGCCGCGAAAGACTCCGAGATGATCGCCTGCGAAGTCGAGTGCCGCCGCGACGGCGTCGACGGGTTCTTCGTTCACCTCGACATCCCCGGGCTCGAACTCGTGACAACACCGTCACGCTGACTTCAAGCCTTTCTCTCGATCTTGTCTTGGTGGCACAGGCCTCTGGTCTGTGCATCACTTGAT
>CALMQD010000120.1 GCA_937871415.1 uncultured Phycisphaerales bacterium
CACGACCACATCGGGCAAGAAGTTCACCAAGCGCGTCGACGTGCCCAAGGGCGACCCGCGCGACCCGATGACCGCCGAGGAGATCGGCGTGAAGTTCCATGCCCTGGGCGATTCGGTCATCGGCAAAGGCGCGTGCGACAAGCTCGTCGACGCGATCATGCGCCTCGAGAAGATCGATAACGTGCGCGACTTCGCGGCGCTCACCGTCAAGCGATGAGGCCGCGCTCATCGCACACTCGCGACGACTCCGCGGCCCTCGCGGCCTACTTCTTCGCGGGCTCCGATTTCTCCGAAGGCTTGTCGGAAGAAGCCGGCGCGTCCTCAATCAGTTTAACCTTCACGTCGCCGTTGCTGGCCGTGAGTTCGGATTGATCGCCGTCGGTCATCAGTTCGACGACGCGCGCCCGATGGTCTTCCTTCATGGACTTGATGAGGCCGGGGAGTTCGATCCGCACCTCGCCGTTGGCGGTCGAGGCCCGCAGTTCGCCGGCGAAGACCTTGCCCACCGCCAGCGAAACGCCGGCGTTGCTGGTCTTGGCCTTGACCGGCCCCTTGTTGTCGGCCGAAAGGCGGATATCGATCGGCCCGTTCGTGCATTCGACCGTCACCTCCCCCGAGACCCCCGTGAGCGTCGCGCCGCCGTTGATGGCGCGCCCCTCGACCGAGCCGCGAACGTCGCGCATCTCCGTCTTGCCGTTGGTGACCTCGAACGAGATCGGCCCTTCGTGCCCGCGCACGTTGATCGACCCGTTGTTGACCGACAGCAGCGTCTCGCCGGACGTGTTCGACAGTTTCACCGAACCGTTGCCCGTGTTCACGCGCAGCGCCGAGGTCTGCGGCACCTCGACCTTGATCGATGCGGACTCGAACGCCTTGCGCTCGCCGTCCGGCCAGTGGATCTCCACGACGAGCGTGCCGTCGGCTTCGCGCTCGGCGGAGAGCTTGGTCTTCCCGGCGCGCTCCTTGTTCTCCGCCTTGATCGTCGCCTTGACGCGGACCTTGGCGTTTTCCTCGCCGGCCCTGACGACCTCGACATCGCCCGCTTCGTTGCGCACGTCGAGCGCTCGGTCCTTCACGTGGTCGACTTGTTGCGTCTTGGTCGCAGTTACGTCCGCGATCGCCGGGGAAACCGGCACCCATCCCAGGCAGGCCACAACCAGCATTCCGCTGATCCACCGAGCGTTGAACGACATAGCAGGCTCCAGTCACCCCCGACCACGATCCCGGCGTACAAGATACCCGCGGGGCGCCGGAAACGGTTCATGTACCCGCCGCACCCCCTAGAATCTCGGGACCGAGCCGGTCCGAGATGCGCCCGGTCCAAGGCATCGCGATCAAGGAGTTTCCCCCATGGCGTATTACATGAAGCTCGGGCTGCTGCCCCGGAAGCGCCACGTGCAGTTCCGCCGCCCCGACGGCTGCCTCTACTCCGAAGAGGTGTTCGGGACCGAGGGTTTCGTCGGACCCACGACGACGATGTACCATATTCATCCGCCGACCCAGGTTGCCGGCTGGAAGCCCCTGTACGGCACGAAAGTGGAGTACGTCGAAGAGGACATCATGCGGATGCGCCACGTGAAGAGCGCGCCGGTGAAGGCCCACGGCGACTTCGTAACCGGGCGCGTCGTGCTCTTCGGCAACTCCGACTGCGAGATGGCGGTCGGAAACCCCAAGGAGCAGATGTCGTACCACTACAAGAACGGGCAGGGGGACGAGTGCATCTTTTTCCACTTCGGCTCGGGCGTCTGCCATTCGATGCTCGGATCGATCCGCTTCGGGCCGCGTGATTACCTGGTGATGCCCAAGGGCGTCATCTACACGATCATCTGGGACAAGCGGGTCAACGACCCCAAGACCGGCAAGCCGGCGGACGGCGGGCCGTCACTCGAAGACTGTCCGTTCGGCAAGTTCCTGCTGATCGAGACGGTCAACGGCAGCCACATCCAGCCCCCGCCGCGTTATGTCAGCAAGGCCACCGGCCAGTTCCTCGAGCACGCGCCGTACTGCGAGCGTGACCTGAAGGTGCCCGAGTTCCCGCTGACGTGGGACGAGCGCGGCGAGTTTCCCGTGCGGATCAAGGCCCGCGACAAGGTGCACGAGTACATCTATCACTACCACCCGCTCGACATCGTCGGGTGGGACGGGTGCTACTACCCGTACGTCTTCAACATCCTCGACTTCGCGCCGATCACCGGCCAACTGCACATGCCGCCGCCGATCCATCAGACGTTCGAGGCGCACAACTTCGTCATCTGCTCGTTCTGCCCCCGCATGCTCGACTACCACCCGCAGGCGATCAAGGTACCCTACAACCACTCGAACCTCGACTCCGACGAGGTGCTCTACTACGTCGAAGGCAACTTCGGCTCGCGCAAGGGCATCGAGGTCGGCAGCCTGACACTGCACCCGCAGGGGATCCCGCACGGCCCGCACCCGGGAACCATCGAGGCTTCGCTGAGCGCGACCTATACCGGCGAACTGGCGGTGATGTGCGACACGTTCCGCCCGCTCTTCCCGACCAAGGCCGCGCTGGGCCTGGACGACCCGAACTACACCAAGAGCTGGGAGGGCGAGCACTTCCCGGGCCTGACCTCGGGCAAGGTCCATCTCAACGGCGCGGGCTCGAACGGTCGGGTCGAGGTGCTGCGCCACGAGCACACGGCCAACGTCTGGGCGCCGTGATTCGCCACGGCGTTGGCGGTCGCTGACCCAATGCAGGTCCAACAAAAGAAAGGCCCCGGCACGTCGCCGGGGCCTTTTCCTTGCATGGTGCTCGATGAGGTCCTGAGTCGGGCTCGTTCGCGCCTCAGCAGTTCGGGTTGCCGAAGTTGGCGAACCAGCCGTCGAGGAAGGCGAACAGATCGCCGACACCCACGCCGGGGGTGCCGTCCACGTCCGATGCGCATCCCGTGGTGCAACCCGCTCCGAACTCCGCGAACCAGGCGTCGAGGAAGGCGAAGAGGTCCGAGACCGTCACCCCGCCCGTGCCGTCGAAGTCGCCGGGGCAGGTCGTCACCGCCGGCTCCTGGGTGACGGAGATGTCGTCCCAATAGATGGTGCCCGATGCGCCGTCGTCCGGCGCGTCGAACATGACCACCACGATCGACATGTAGCCGGTCCCGCCGATGGGCGGCGTGTAGCAACCCTGCGGGTCGGGGAACTCGGTCTGGTCGACCGTCAGGGTGAACTGCACCCACTCGCCGTTGGTGGTGACCCCGCCCGGCACATCGCCGTCGATCCCCAGGACTTCCTTCGTGTAGAAGCTGCCGAACTGACCCGCGTAGGTCAGGAAATCGCTCTTGAAGGAGACCTTCAGGCCGCACTTGGTGCCGATGATCGGCGCATCCGCGGGGATCATGTACCAGCCGGAGATCGTGATCGGGTCGCCGGGCTGCACGTTGACCGGGTCCGGACCGTGCGGCGTCGGGGTGCCGCTTCCGTTATCGCTCGGGGGCAGGCACGTGTTGTTGTTGGTCGGGTCGCCGTCGAGCTCGGGCTGGTACGTGTACGCAACCCAGGGCCACGGGAACGACGAAAGGGGCTGGCTGCCGAAACACGCCGTGATCGGCGCCGGCGCGACGCGCAGCCGATCCTCGGTCTCGGCGCCCTGGAAGTTCAGACCGCCCGCGATCAGACGGATCAGTCCGTCGCCACCGTGCGGCGTCACGCCCGGCGGCATCGCCTGCGGGGCAAAGCCGGAGGCCGGTGGGAGCACGCTGTGCCAGGTTGCGTCGTTGTACAAACGCCAGCCGCCCGGGCGCGCCGGGTCGCACAACCAAGGCGTTTCGAAACTCGGATTGAACAACGTCGCGACCTGGGCTTGCGCGGCCGAGTTCAGGGTGCCCACGGCTCCGACGCAAAGCACCAGCGAACAGGCGATCGACCTTTTCATGGAACGCTCCTTGGGATCGTGCACGATCTGCGAAGGCAAGTGGAGGGAGACCAAGGTCGGAGACCCGGGCGGCCTCCGTAACCGCTTACATTGTGCAGCAGGCTTGATCTGAACGCAACCCCTTTTTGACACATCCTCCGCGCCGGCTTTCCGTCGCCCGTGGACTATTCAAAGGGCCGAATACAGACCAAACCCCATCCAAACGCATTGGCCGAACGGTTTCATCACTTCACGCCTTCCGCCGCGACCCCCTCCACAAAGGTCCGCTGCGCGAGCAGGAACACCGCCAACAGCGGGAGCACGACCAGCGTGCTCGCCGCCATGAGGAGGTTCCACGGCGTGAGGCCGGCCTTGCTCTGGTAGAGCTGAAGCCCGAGCGCGAGGGTGAAGTTCTCTCGGCGCGTCACGAAGATCAGCGGCCCGAGGAAATCATTCCAGACGTAGATGAAATGGAACAGCGCGACAACCGCGAGCACCGGACGGCTCAGCGGCAGGACGATCTGCCAGAAGATCCGCCAGTGCGAGCACCCGTCGAGTCGGGCCGCCTCGTCGAGTTCCCTCGGCAGCCCGCGGAAGAACTGCCTCAACAGAAAGATGTTGAACGCGCCTCCGAACCACGCGGGGACCCAGAGGGGCAGGAGTGTGCCGATCCAACCCAGCTCGCGGAAGAGCATGTAGAGCGGGATCATGAGCACCGGGAACGGGATCATCATCGAGACCAGGACCGTGGCGAAGACCGCCCCGCGCCCGCGCCAAGACACCCGCGACAGCCCGTACGCCACGACCGCGCTGGAGAGCGTCATCCCGCTCACGCTCAGGATCGCGACGATCAGGGTGTTGCGGAGGTAGAGCGGGAAGGTGATCGTCGGATCGTTCCACACCGTGCGGTAGTTCGCCGCGGCGTTGTCCAGCACGCTCGACGCGGGCTCCGGCAGCAGCCGCAGGTTCGTCGACGCCGCCTGCACCTCGGGCTTGAGCGACGTCGACACCATCCAGACCAGCGGCATGAGGAACAGGAGCGCGACCAGTGCCAGCGCCAGGTACACCGCCGCGCGCGACAGCCCGAACCCGACAGACCTGGGGGCGCGAGCGTGCGGGATGGGTGTTTCGTTCCTGCTCATGCCCGGTAGTACACCTGCTTCTTGGACAACCAGAACATCGCCGCCGTGAGCGCCAGCACCACGAGCATCTGCACCCACGCCATGGCGCTGGCGTACCCCATCCGCTGGTACACGAAGGCGTTGTCGTACAAGTAGAGATTGAAAAAGTCGCCGGCCTCGCGCTGGCCGCGCTCATCGCGGAACAGGATGTACGGCACGGCGAACACCTGCAGGGTGCTGATCGTCAGCGTCACGACGTTGAAAAGGATCGACGGAGAGATCATCGGGAGCGTGA
>CALMQD010000121.1 GCA_937871415.1 uncultured Phycisphaerales bacterium
ATCCCCGGCTCGCGCGACTGGAGCGGGCGGTGGCCCGTCGGTTCCGACGGCGTAGGCATCCACATCGGCGACGATGCGGGAATCGAACACAACTGGCACATCCAGGCCCACATCGGCTCCCCCTCCATCGCCACCGCCAAGCGCCGCTACTGGTGGCGCTACCCATACTGGGGCTACTCGCACTGGTGCTGGTGGAACGACTGGCGCTACCCCATCGGCCTGGGTTGGGACTACACCGACGCGTTCCTCCAGATCGAACTGCAGAACCAGTACGACAAGGCCCGGCAGGAGCGCCTGCAGTACGAGCGCGCCGAGGCCGAGCGCTTCGAGCACCTGACCGACCTCGAGAAGGCCCGTGAACTCCAGGGCCAGGGCGTCTTCGACAAGGCATCGACCTACTACCTCAAGCACATCGAGGCCGCGCCCGAGGATGCGCCGGCGATCCGCGGCCTGGCGGTCGCGCTCCTGCAGACCCGGAAGGTCGACCAGGGCGTCGCGATGATGGCGATGGCCTATCGCAAGTCCCCCGCGCTCGCCCAGACCCCGGTCGATGCCGGGCTCATCCCCGGCGGCAACGCGGCTATCCGGCGGCTCTCCAACGCCGCAGTGAACCAGGCCCACCGGACCAAGTCCCCCTCCGCCTGGCTCACGGCGGTGGTGATGGCCCAATGCGAAGGGCGCACCAGCGCCGCCCAGAGCCTCTTATCCAAGGCCAAGGACGCCGGGCTCGACGCGCCGATCGCCCAGGCCTTCGACCTCGCGCTCAACGTTAAGCCCGCCGTCAGCCAGAAGCCCTGACCGCATCACCACCGTTCAAGAAACGCGTTCGAGCACCACGCTCGCGACGGCGTAGTGGTCGCTGTGGCTCAGCGACACGTGCCAGCGCGTTGCGCCCAGGCGCATCGCCGCCTGCAGCGCCTCGCGGTACAGCATCAGCCGCGGGGCCCCCGTCGCTTCGCGGACGACCTCGCAGTCCGTCCACGCGATCCCTTCCGACAACCCGGTGCCCAGCGCCTTCATCACGGCCTCTTTCGCCGCGAACCGCGCCGCCAGGTGCTCGTGGTACCGCCGCCCGCCCTCGCCCACGGCCCGCTCGCCGTCCGTAAAGCACCGCGCCAGAAACTGCTCGCCGTGCTCGTCGAGCATGCGCTGGATGCGCGAGACCTCCACGATGTCGATGCCGTGGCCGACGATGGGCATGCCGCGAGTCTAGCCGATGCGCGCCGGGGCTCCAACGCGAAGGGCCGAACCCTCACTTCTTCGAACGCGAGCGCGAACCACCCTTCGCCGCGCCCTTCGGCTTGCCCGCGGCGGCGTTCGACACCTTCACCCGCGCCGGCGAAGCCGATGCAGAGGATGAAGCGGGCTTCACCGGCTCGGCGGCGCCCGCCGCCGGCTTGCTCTCGGCCGCCTTCGATTCCGCCGCCTTGCCCTCACTCCCCGCGCCGCTCGAACCGTTCCCGCCCGACGCGCTCTTGCTCTCGGCCTCCGCGGCCTTCTTGTACGACTCCGAGCGATAGTCCGTCTGATAGAACCCCGAGCCCTTGAACACGATCGCCGCGCCCGTCCCGATCAGACGCTCCAGCGCGTTCTTCCCGCACGCCGGGCACTTCTTCAGCGGCTTGGCCGAGATCGAGTGAAAGACCTCGCTCGTCTTCCCGCACGCGTTGCACTTGTACTCGTACGTCGGCATGGCTCGCACTCACCTCCGCACACCCGCGCCGGGCGACGCCGCGCCCGCGCTGTTCAACCCTCACCCGGTCGCGCCGTCACTCCGCCGGCACCACCGCCACCTTCGCAGAACGGATGACCCGCTCCTGTCCGCCGCTGTTCAGGACATACCCGACCTGCAGCACCTGGCTCACGTGCCCGGGCGCCACCGGCGAGCCGTCGGGCGATGTGCCGGGCATCTGCATGATCGCGCTGTGCCGGTTCGGATCAAACTCATCGCCCGGCGCGGGCCGGATGATCGAGACGCCGTGCGACGCCAGCGCCGCAAGCAGATTCTGCTGGATGGCCTTGAGACCCTCGCTCATCGCGGCGTCCTGGCCTAAAGGCGAGCCCGTCAGCGCCATGTCGAACGAGTCGAGCACCGGCACCACGCTCATCAGCACGCTCGTCACGCCCTGCCGCTTGGCTTCCTTCTCGTTCTCGATCGCGCGACGCTGGTAGTTCTGATACTCCGCCATCGCGCGCAGCCACTTGTCCTTGAACTCGTCGCGCTCGCGCGTCACCGCGTCGAGTGCGCCCCCCCCGCCCCCTCCGTCCCCCCCGCCCGCGCCCGGGTCGAACCACCCCTCGCCCGCCCCGCCCGCTTCGTGTTGTCCGGCTTCGTGCTGTTCCATGTCGGGTCCCCCGGTTTCTCCCCGGCCTTCGCCTTCGTGCTGGTCTTTCTTTCGGCCGAACATGCTCACCACCCTTCACACCACGCTCAACCCGGTCCGCGATCGTCGCCCGACTTCCCGCCCCGAATCTACTTGCGCTTGCGTCCGCCCGATGCGCCGCCGCTCTCACCGCCCGACGCCGCGCCGCCCGCCCCGGTCCCGGCGCTCCCCGTCGCCCCACCGGCGAGCGCTTCCTTGATCGACTTCCACAGCCCGGTCGTCTCGGGCAAGACGCTCAGGTTCTCGCTCGCGGCGAACTCGCGCAGCAGTTTCTCCTGCTGCGACGTGAGTTTCCGCGGGATCTCCACCTTCGACGCCACCACCAGATCGCCCCGCCGGCCCGTCCGCAGGTTCGGCAGCCCGCCCCCCTCGATCCGGAACAGCGTGCCGTGCTGCGTGCCGCGCGGCACCGTCAGTTTGTGCGTCCCGCCCGTGCCGCCGGGCGCGGGGCCGCTCTTGGAACTCTCCCCGTTGTCCCCGGTGTCGCCCGGAGCGCCGCCGCCGATCATCGGCACGTCGATCTCCGCGCCCAGCGCCGCTTGCGCAAACGAGATCGGCAACTCCATCACCAGGTGATCGCCCTCGCGCTGATACACACCGTGCTCGGCCACGCGCACCACCACGTGCAGATCGCCGCGCAGCGACTCCACGCTCGCGCCCGCCGGCATCTGCGCCGGTGGCTCGCCCTCGCCGCGCACACGCACCGCCTGCCCGTCCGAAATCCCCGGCGGGATGCGCACCGCGATCTTGCGCTTCTTGGGCACGCGCCCCTTGCCGCGGCAGCCATCACAGAACTCGGTGATCACCTGCCCGCGCCCACCGCACGCCGGGCACGACGTCACCATCCGGAACATCCCGCCCAGCCCCGACTGCTGCACCTTCCCCTGCCCGCCGCAGGTGCGGCAGGTCTGCGGCTTGCTCCCGGGCTTGGCGCCCGAGCCCGCGCACTTCTCGCACAGGTCCATGCGCGTGAAATCGACCTCGCGCTCGATCCCCGAAACCACATCCTCGAGCGTGATCTCGACCTCGGTCTCGAGGTCATACCCGCGCACCGGCCCCGAACGCCCGCCCCGCGCCCCGCCGAACCCGCCGCCCCCGAAGATGTCGTTGAACATCGAGAAGATGTCCTCGACATGCATGCGCGAGAAGTCGTGCGTCGCCGGCCCGCCGCCGCGCTTGAGCCCCTCATGCCCGTACTGGTCGTAGATCTGCCGCTTCTGCGCGTCCGAGAGCACCTCGTACGCCTCCGCGGCCTCCTTGAACTTCACCTCGGCCTCGGTATCGCCCGGGTTGCGGTCCGGGTGGTACTTCATCGCCAGCCGCCGGTACGCGCGCTTGATCTCCTCGCCGTCGGCGGTCCGCTCGACGCTCAGAACCTCGTAATAGTCGCGCTGAATGGGCATAAACAAGGCACCGGGCACCAGCCATCAGGCATCAGTGCCGATCCATCGATCACACGCCGCGAAAGGCGCCAGACTGCATGCAAAACGAGACGACTCCGCACCTTCATCAGCTACAACGACGACACGGGTTCAAACCTGATGCCCGGTGCCCGATGCCTGATGCCTTCGTCCTCTCAGTTCACGCTCCCCGTCACCGGCGTCGCGTCCTCCTTCAGTTCGCTCACCAGGCAGTTCGTCGTCAGCATCAGCCCCGCGACGCTTGCCGCGTTGACCAGCGCTGTCTTGGCCACCAACGCCGGGTCGATGATGCCCATCTTCACCA
>CALMQD010000122.1 GCA_937871415.1 uncultured Phycisphaerales bacterium
TTCGACAACATCATGATCATGGGCGACAGCGGCACGCTGACGCCGTGCCAGAAGGTCGCTTCCTACGACGGCAACACCAGCGTTGTCGAAGTCGTCGACCTGTTCACGTTCCTCGACAAGTGGTTCGCCGACTTCCCGGGCGCTCCGACGGGCGCTCAGCCGAACGCCGACTTTGATAACGACGGCACGGTGGAAGTCAGCGACCTGTTCGACTTCCTCGACATCTGGTTCGCGATCTTCGGCTTGGGCGGCAACTGCCCATAAGCCTGAACACTCGGATCACGTCTGCGAGTTCTTCGAGAAGTTAACTGCTTGAACCCACGCCCCCGGGAGCCTCCGCTCCCGGGGGCTTTTCATTGCGCGCGCACACACCACGCGCTCGATCGGACTCGCCGCTTACCATCGCGGTGTTTCCGACCTTCTCCCGCGAACCCTCACCGTTTTTCCGATCGAATCGTTCCCGGAGCCCCCGATGTCGAACGTCCAAGCCGTGCTGAACCACCTCCAGGCCGACGAGAAGCAAGCGATCGGCCGCCTGATGGACTGGCTGCGGATCCCCAGCATCAGCACGGACCCGAAGTACAAGGCCGACGTGCGCAGGGCCGCCGAGTGGGCCGCGGCCCAACTCCGCGAGTGCGGGCTCAAGGCTGAACTCCGGGACACGGGGGAGCCCAAGGGCAGCGGACACCCGGTGGTCTGGGCGACGTGCAACGAGGCGGCCAAGGGGCCGCACGTGCTGTTCTACGGACACTACGACGTACAGCCGGTGGACCCGGTCGAACTGTGGGAGAGCGGGCCGTTCGAGCCGGTCATCAAGCCAGCCTCGGGAGACGAGGGGGAGAAGATCGTCGCCCGTGGCGCCTGCGATGACAAGGGCCAGGTGATGATGTTTGTCGAGGCGCTCCGCGCATGGAAACAGGCGGGAGGCCAGGCCGCGGGCGGCGTGCGCGTGAGCGTGCTGCTCGAGGGTGAAGAAGAGAGCGGGAGCGTGAACCTCGACCGCTACCTGCGGGCGCACGCGGCGGAACTCAAGGGTTGCGACTTCTGCCTGATCAGCGATACCGGCATGCTCTCGCGCACGCAACCGGCGATCACGTACGGCGTGCGCGGCCTGGTCTATTCCGAGGTCAAGTTGCACGGTGCGAACCAGGACCTGCACTCGGGACTGTGGGGCGGGCGGGCTCCGAACCCGAACAACGAACTCGTCAAGGTGCTCTCGAAACTCTGGGACGCGCAAGGGCGGGTCGCGATCCCGGGTTTCTACGACGACGTGCGCCCTTTGGGAACTGACGAACGCGCTGAGTGGGCGCGGCTGCCGTTCAGCGCCGCGGATGAACTCAAGAAGATCGGGCTCGGGCCCGAGGCCGACCGCGGCGAAGCCGGATACTCGGCGCTCGAACGCGAGTGGGCCCGCCCGACGGCGGAGCTCAACGGCATCTACGGCGGTTACACGGGCGCCGGCGCAAAGACCGTCATTCCGGCCTGGGCCGCGGCCAAGGTCAGTTTCCGGCTCGTCGCCGATCAGTCCCCCGAGAAGATCGAGCGGGCCTTCTTTGCCTGGTGCTCGGCGCACACGCCCCCGGGCTGCCGCTGGGAGTTTCACACGCACTCGGGCGGCAACCCGGCGACGGTCCGGACCGACTCGGCGTACTTGCGGGCCGCGTCCAAGGCCGTCGAGTCGGCCACGGGCAAGCGACCGGTGCTCATCAAGAGCGGCGGATCGATCCCCGTCGCCGGTCAACTGAAGGTAATCGCGGGGCTGGAGACGATCTTCATGGGCTTCGGACTTAACGACGACCGTGTCCACTCACCCAACGAGAAGTTCGAACTGCAGTGCTATCGCTGGGGGGCCCAG
>CALMQD010000123.1 GCA_937871415.1 uncultured Phycisphaerales bacterium
CGCCCTCCTCACCCGTCACGCGGCTGCGCATCCGCCATAACCGCCGATGCTCCGCCAGCACCGCCTCCGCCTCCGCGGCTAATCTCGGTAACGCCGCGCCGCGCGACGACGCGTCCCAACGCTGCGCCATCGCGTGCTCCGCCGCAAACGCCGCGAACCGCACCGTGTGCGCCAACTCCGCGTCGAGCCGTTCATCCGGCAGTCTCGGCCGGCGCGCGCTCAGCGCTGCCAGCCGCTCCCGCACCGCCCGCCACTGCTCCGCGCTCGCCTCTACCGCCCGCCGCCCCTGCTCGGCGCCGGGCACGGGCACCGGCGGGAACAGATCGGTGAAGAGCGCGCCGGCGTTCTTGATCCCGCGCGACCCCGGGTCCGGGCTGTAGTTCGCGTGCGCCGTCCGTCGCAACTGCTCATCCACGTCGCCCAGTTCATCCAGCCACGCGCCGACCGTCAAAGTCTCATCGCCGAAGACGTGCAGCGATACCGCGCGCGGATCGGCGAGCATGGTTTCGCCCACACGAGGCGCGTCGGCAGTGGGGGAGGCCACGGAGGGGGGGTTCCACGCGGCCTCCGCCGCGTCCGCCAGGCGCCGCGCCGTGATCGGCCACGCCTGCATATGCCCGACATCGCCCCACGCGCACACCATGAACCCCTCGCACCCCGCTTGATACCCCTCCGCCGCGCCCCGCGCGATGTTCGCCCTTGCCTCGCGCGTCCGTCCGACGATGCTCCGCCAGCACGATGTCCCCGGGCACACCCACGCCGGACCGCGCCCGCCCCTCGCCCACGCGCGTGCTCCCGCTGCGAAATCCGTCTCGGGCTCGTAACCCCAGATCAGCCCTGTCACGCCCGAAGGCAGCAGGTGCAGCATCTCCGGGTGCTTGAGCGCGATATCGGCCCACATCATCGGCGCGCGCGCCAGCCGCTGCGCCGCCGCGCACACCCTCCCGACAAACTCGAAGTACAACGCGCTCCGCGCCTGCTCCAGCGCTGCCTCGAAGGTCAGGCCGTCCGCCCCCGCCGCCAGGAGTTCCGCCGCGCGAGCCTCAACCCAACTCTTCGACTTCCCGAACCCCACGTCGAACGTCTCATCGCACCCGATGTTCACGCGCCGGCTCGTCACGCACGCCGTGAGTTCCTCCAGCAGTCCGCCCACCAGCGCGAGCGCCCGCGGGTCCGTCGGGTTCAGTGAGAACGGCCCGCGCCGCTCCCACTGCATGAACCGCCACACCCCCTCCGCCTCGATCTCCGCCAGGTCCGCGTACTCCCGATGCCGCAGCCACTCGCGCAGGTGCCCGAAGCAGTTCTGGTTCGCGCCCAGCTCGATCCCGCGCGAAGCGCACAGCGCATCCAACCGCCGCATCTCGTCGTGCGTCAGCGGCGCCGCGTCCTTCCACACTTCCGCGTGCTCGCGGTACGCGAACGTGTGCTCCGTGTACAACTCCAGGTGGTTGAACTTCAGCGACGCCAGTTCGTCGACGATCCGCTCCAACTCGTCCATCGTCGGCACGCGGCTGCGCGACACGTCCAGCATCACGCCCCGCACCCTGAACCCCGGCTCATCGCGGATCACCACCCGCGGCAACCACCCCCGCCCCTGCCTCAACAACTGCCCCAGCGTGTTCAGCCCGTGCCGCCACCCGGCGCGTTCACCGGTGATCGTGACCACCACCGACCCGTCGCCGGTCGTCTCGACAGTCAGTTCATACGCCTCGTCGTTCCGCTGGAGCGCACCACCCGCGCCGCTCCTCCCCCCAAAGCCCGCCAGCCGCACGTGCCCACCGGCGAACCCGTTCTCGCCGTTCCACACCGCCCGCCGCGCCGCCTCCAACTCCCCCACGAGCGCCGAATCGATCTCCACCCACTCGCGCTCCGGCGCGCCCGCGCTCGCGCCGCGCGCCCACACCACCTCGCGTGGCCGCGGCACCAGCAGAAGCGCCCCAGGTTCCAGCACCGTGTCGCTCATCGCTTCCAACGGTACACCGCGCTCACTCAACCGCCTCATCACCCCCATTCCCACGCCCCAGCCCCGCTCTCTACGCTTCCCCGTGCCCTCCGAGTCCGACCTGCACCGCTCTATCTTCGCGCGCTCCGCCGGCCTTTCCGCGCGCTCCCCGCGCATCCTCCTCGGTCCCGGCGACGACTGCGCCGCCATCCACGCCCACGCAAACCCCTCCCGCCCGCTCCTCCTCACCGTCGACCAACTCGTCGAAGGCCGTCACTTCGCGCCGATCCCGCGGACTTCCATCGACCTCATCGCGCGCAAGGCTATCGCCCGCTCGGTCTCCGACATCGCCGCGATGGCCGGCTCGCCCGCATTCGCCCTCGCCACCGGCCTCCTCCCGCCCAACTGCCCCTACGCCGACGAACTCTGCGAGCGCCTCGCCCACTGGGCCCTGCACTTTCACTGCCCCCTCATCGGCGGCGACATCGCCTCTTCCTCCGCCGACGCCCCTTGCCCGCTCGTCCTCACCACCACGCTCATCGGCGACGCCCACCCCGCCCGCGGCCCCGTCACCCGCTCCGGCGCTCAACGCGGCGACGACGTTTACGTCACCGGCCGCCTCGGCAACTCC
>CALMQD010000124.1 GCA_937871415.1 uncultured Phycisphaerales bacterium
CGCGGCGAGAGTTCGTGGATGAAGCGGGCGACGACCTCCTTGCCGGTGCCGCTCTCGCCGCAGATGAGCACCGTGCCCTGGCTGTCGGCGACGGCGAGGATCTGCTGCTTGACGCGGCGCATGGCGGGCGAGTCGCCGACGATGCGGTCGAGCCCGACTCGTCCGGCCGGAGTTCCGCCGGGCGCGATCGTCGTGCGGAGCACCGCGTTCTCGCGGACGATCCGCGCGTGCTCGATGGCCCGCTTGACGGCGATGATGAGTTCGTCCCCCTCGAAGGGTTTGGTGATGTAGTCGAAGGCGCCGAACTTGATCGCCTTCACGGCGGTGTCTACCGCGCCGTAGGCCGTCATGAGGATCACCGGCAGCTGGTCGTCGACCTGCTTGATCTGCTCGAGCAGCTCGATGCCGGTCATGCCGGGCATCTTGAGGTCGGAGACGACGGCGTCCGGGCGCTTGCGGGTGATCGCCGCGAGCGCGCCCGGGCCGCTGTCCGCCGTCACGACGGAGAAGCCCGCGCGCTGGAGCGTCGCGCCGACGCTGTCGCGGAGAAGTTCCTTGTCATCAACAACCAGGACGGTGTGCATTCATCGCCTCCATGCGAACGGAAGAGGCGCCGCTCATGCCGAGCGGGCGCCAAGGGACAACGGTTGAGCGTGCGACTGCGGGTCGGCGGCCACGGACGCACGCGCGCCCGGGCCCGGGTGGATCGGAAGGGGCGACGCGCCCCCGGCTTTGAGTTCAACGGTCGACTGGGGCAGCGCGGGCTCGCGCGGGAAGAGCAGTTCGACCAGCGCGCCCGGCGCGAGCTGCACCCGTTCGCCGCCCGGCAGCGTTACGTGTGCGCCGGGCACGTTCCGGACGCTGATCGCACCGGCATGGGCGTCCATGATGCGGTGCACGATCGCCAGTCCCAGGCCGGTCCCCGTCGCCCGGGTCGTGAAGAACGGGTTGAAGATCCGCTGCAGCGACTCCGGGGGGATGCCGCCCCCGCTGTCGCGGATCGAAAGCACCTCGTACACGCGGTCGGCCGGTTGCGCCGTGTCGTCGCCCGCGCCGGGGAGCGTGCGCGTCGAGCGTGAGACCAGCAGAATCCCGGGGCTCGAGCCGTCGGAGGCGGGATCGCGCATCGCGTCGACCGCGTTGCGGATGATGTTGACCAGTGCGCGGTGGGCGAGCGACGCGTCGCAGACGATCGATGATCCGGCGGCACCGGACGGTGCCCGGTCCATCCGGACCACGCGGACCGGCACGCCGCCCCGCACCTGTTCGCCCGCCAGCACTTCCTCGATGGCGGCGTCGAGCAGTTCGCCGGGGTCGTGGGCCTGCGGGCGCAGTTTGACCTCGCGGGCGAAACTCAGGACGTCGCCGACGACGGCGTCAAGACCGCGCACCGCGCCGGCGATCTTCTCGGCCAGGGCCCGTTCGCCGGGACGGTCGGCCAGATCGTCGCAGAGCATCTTGGCGTAGAGCCGGATCGAGCCCAGCGGGTTGCGGACCTCGTGCGCGATGCCGGCCGCCATCTCGCCCAGCGCCGACAAGCGCCGGCTGCGTTCGAGCTGCTCGTTGGCGCTCTTGAGTTCGCCCTTGAGCCGGGCGACCTCGGAGGTCAGCGCCTCGTGCGACTGCTGGAGGCGGCGGGAGGCGTCGTTGAACGCGCCGAGCAGTTCCGCGAGGTCGCCGGCCGACAGCGACGGCGCACCCGCCGCGAACTGCGGCGGTGCTTCGGCCTGTGCGGTGTGATCGTGCGGGCGGTTCGACACGGTTCTCTCTCGGGCGTTCGGTGGCGGGTTCAGACGGGTCGGGACGGCGAACGATCAGCCCTGGCGGTCGTGGTACGTGGGAGCGGCGGGCGGTCCGGGTGTGCCGTAGGCCGCCATCGCGCCGCGGGACCGGGCCATCCCGACCAGTTCGCGTGTGACGTCGGCACGCTGGCGCTCCAGCGCGGCGCGGTCCTGGTCGTCGCGCGAACGCACGCGCTCGGTGCTCGCGGCAACAAACTCCAGCAGTTCGTCGACCCGGGCCCGATCGGCGGCGGCGAGCGAAGACAGAGCGCCCTCCCTGCCTTCCCGCAGCGGTTCCACATGGCGCGAAAGGGCGTCGAGACGATCGATCACGACCTGGCGCTGGGTGAGCAGTTCGACCAGCGCGTCGGCACGCCCCCCCTCGATGAGCGTGCGCTGCGCGAGGCTGAGCTGGTCGAGTTTCTCGCAGAGGGCCCGCTGCTCTTCGAGTGCGCGCAGGGCCCGCTCGGGCGTCCACACCGAGCCCGCACCGGCGCCGGCCGCGGCGTCGACCGGCACGGAGACCGGCGCCGCGCGGTCCGTCGTCGCGGGGCCTGTCGTGGTTCGGTTCTTTCCCAGCCATTTGCCGAGCATTCGTGTCTCCACCGTCGGAAGGGATCGTTCGAACGGGTTCCCTGTCGCCTCAGTGCGCGTTCTCGCCGGACTTGCGCGGCGCCTCTTCGGCGCTGGCGCTCTGATCGAGCAGCGTGCGGGCTTCCAGCCACCGCTCCCAGTGCCGGCGCTCCATCGGCAGGTCGGGCCGGTTCCAGACGCTCTCGGGGAACCTGGCCAGGTGCTGCACGGCACGCTCGTTGGCCGTCCGCGCCTCGGCCCAGCGGTCCTGGGCCACGTACGCGTTCACGATCTGTACCATCGCCACCAGCGAGGCCGGGTCGTTCGCGTAGCGCTGGCGGGCGGCGTCGTAGCTGTTCACCGCGGCGTCGTAGTCGCCCAGGTCGAACGCGCAGTCGCCGATGTAGAACCACGCGTTGCGCAGGTACGTGCGCTCCAGCTCGCTCCGCTTGCCCTCGGGTTTCTGCTCGAGTGCATCGCGCACGTCCTCATAGCCGGCCATCGCCCGGCGAAGGCGATCGGAGCGGGTCTTCTCCAGTTCCTGGCGCGTCGACTGCGGGAGGCTCTGCTTGAGATCGCCGGCGATCTGGGCTGCGCTGAGGCGCTGGGCGTCGGCGAGCCAGTACCGCAGCTCGTCCCGGCGCCGGTCGTTGGGGTATCGCCGCACCGCCTCGCTCAGGCGCGCGATCGCCTTCGCGAACTTGCCGCCGCTCTCCCCCTCGTTGACCGGGCGCGAGGCCTGCGGCGCGGTCTCCGGGCCGGCGCCCGCGGCGGGTGTGCCCGTCCCCGCCTCGCCCGACACCGGTCCGCCCCCCTGGTAGTAGTACATCCGGCCCAGTTCGATGAGCGCCTCTCGGAACTCGGGCGCATCGGGCGCCACCACGCTGCCGTCGACGACGCTCAGGAGCAACTGCTCCGCCTCGTCGTCGTTCTCGCTCTGGTTGTCCGCCAGGAAGCACCGCGCCAGGGGCACGATCGCCTGATCGCCCCAGAAGCTGCCGCCCTGACGGCGCGGCGAGCCGACCCCCTTGGTCTCGCGCAACGACTTGTAGAGCGACTCCGCCGACGCATAGTCGCCCTGGGCCTGGAAGATCTGGGCCAGGCGGAACCTCGCCTCGGGCCTGCGGGGGTCGTCGTCCGAAGCGCCCTGCGCGTACGTCGAGAATGTCCTCTTCGCCTGTTCGAGGTCGCCGGCGAGGTCGAACGAGTCGCCCGCGGCCCAGAGCGCGTCGGAATAGCCGCGGTTGTCGATCGCCGCGACGAGCGCCGAATACGCCAGGAAGTGGTCCGCCGCGGAGAGGTAGTTCTGCTTGATCTCGGTCCGTTCGACGGGGTTGAGATCGGTGATGGTGAAGTCGGGCCCGCCCTTGTCCCGGGCGGCGCTGAGCGTTTCGTCGGCGAGGCGCCGGTGCGTCTGCGCAAGGGCCATGTGCACCTCGCCGGGGACCTCGCTGTCGGGGAACATGCTCTCGGCGAGCTGGGCGAATCGCAGCGCGCTGCCGAGGTCGCCGGCCTGGTACCGGTCGCGGTGACGCTCCATCAGGCTCGAGGCGACGCGGGGCTTGCTGATCTCGCGCCGGTCCGGCGTGTTCTTGAGCGTGTCGACGATCTCGGCGTAGTGCCTGATCGAGCCCTCCAGCTCTCGCGAGGCATCGTCGCCCTCGCCCGAGCCGCCCACGGCGCCCTCGACCTCGGCCATCCCCAGCAGCGCCGGCAGGTAGCTGGGCGTGGTCGAGAAAGAGGTCACGACCGTCGCGAAGTGCTCCTTCGCGGCTTCGAGGTTGCCCGTCGTCTGGAAGATCCGGCCGAGGATCAGGTCGGCCTGCGCCCGCTTGTCGCTGCTGGGCGAGAGCAGACGGTCGGCGGCCTCCAACTGCCTTGTGGCGGCGTCGAACTGCCCGGCGTCGAAATACGCGCGCCCGAGCAGCAGGTACAACTCGCCGTCGGTCTCGCTGCTGGTCTCGCCGCGCGGCTGCAGGCGGATGCGGGGGAGCAGTTTGACGATGGCGTCCTCGGGCCTGCCGGCGGCGATGAGCAGCTCGGCCTGCCGCGCCAGCACCCACGACCGATCATCGGGCGAGAGGTTCGGCATGCCGCCGAGTTCGGCGAGCAGTTCGAGCGTCAGATCGTCGCGCGGATGGGCCGACGCGAGGTTCGCCTCGACGACGAGCTTGGTCAGACGCACGCGGCGCTGCGATTCGCTCAGGCCGTCGCTCTCGGGCCCGGGCACGTGCGCCTCGCCCGCCGCTCCGTGAGAGTCCGGTTCGTGCTTCGGCCCGCCCTCGGCGGAAGCAACCTCGTGAGCGCCGCCATCGCCGCCCTCGGCGTGGGCGTCGTGGTTCTCGTGTCCCTTGGTCGCCGGGCCGGCCGTGGCGGAGGGCTGCGCGGCGCCGCCGACCATCGGCAGTTCGCGCACCCGCTTGAGCGCATCTTCCAACCGGCCCAGGGCCACGAGCGCTTCGACCATGCGGGTGACGTCGGCGCCCCGGATGTGAACGCCCAGTTCCTCGGCCTTCTGGTACTGCCGGACGACGGTCTGGTGGTTCTCTTCTCGCGAAAAACCCAGCTGTTCCTGGGCTCCCGAGAACGCACGGGCCATCGCGAGGTGGTACGCGGCGCGGTGGTCGCGCGTCACGCCCGCTTCCTCGCCCTTGTCCAGGAACGCCTTCACGTCGGTGTTCAGGACTTCGATCGCCTCGGGGAACTTGCGGGCCTCGACGAGCGCCTCGGCCTTGCGGATCGGAACCCCCGGGTCGGGTTTGGGTCGGTTCACGAACGCGGTGTAGATGCCCGCGCCGAACAGACCGGCGCCGACCACGAGCGCCGGGAGCGGCCAGATCGTCTTCCACGGCACGCCGCCGCTCGGCTTGGCGGCCGGCGCCTCGGGCGCTTTCGCTTTCGCCGCGCTCTTCGCGGTGGAACCGGGCGCTGAAGATGCGCTCGGACCGGCGGGGTTGGACTTGGCGGGCTCGCTCATGGGCAGACGACGGCAGACAAGCCGCGGAACGCAGGGATTGCGCCACGCGGGGAAAAACAGCCAAACGTCTTCCGCTTATCGGGCGACTCGGGGGCGGTTCTTGACACGCCATGCGCATCTCGTGCGCGGGCGGGAACGGCGACTCGCCCGATTCGAGGTGGTTACGGACGAGCGAGGGCGGGATCGCGGGAGCCCTCATCCGTTGCCGCGGCTGCTCGCCTTCATGGATCCCCCACCGCCGCATCCTTCACCAGCGCGTTTCGCCCGAATCAATCGGCGTCGTCCTCTGCCGGAGGCTCGTCCTGCACGACGATCGTGCGGGCGCTGAGGTCGCCGGGGTGCCTCCCCATCGGGTCCAGCAGCACCAAGACGCTGAGAACCGGCATGAGCCATCGCACGAAGTTCCGGATGATGCAAGCCAGCAATCCCGGCGGCAGTTCGGCCCTGGCCGGTTCGTCGGCCGCCGACTCGTCCGAGTCGGACTTGGAGGCTTCCCCGCCGCCATCGGACGTCGACACGCGGGCCGGCGCCCGCGTGACCGAGAGCACCCAGATCCCTGATGCGGCCCCGCCGAGCGAGCGGCCGAAGAGCGCTTCAAAGATCGTCGTGTGCACGAACGCGATGCCGAGTGAAAGCAGCACGAGCCATGGGTCGTAACTATCGCTCAGGAACGGGATCGGGAGCAGCGCATCCGCCGCCCGGACATCGAGCAGCCAGCCCGCGATGAGCGCGGCGGGGGCGTAGTCGACAGCCGCGGCGAACAGGCGACGCACCGGCGAAGCCACGACCACCCTGTCAGGGAGGCGAACCCGCGTCGGAACATCGGGCCGGATCACAAACAGGACGATCGCGACCATCACCATCAGCAGCAGCGCGGCGAGGAACTCGGCCTCCTTGCTGAACCGCTGCTGACCCGTGCGGAGCGGGCCGCTGTACACCGTGTCGCCCAGGAGGGAGACCTCGCGCATGACCAGACGCGGAAAGAGGGAGGCCCGGGCGCTCGG
This sequence comes from uncultured Phycisphaerales bacterium, assembly GCA_937871415.1. Lineage (GTDB taxonomy): Bacteria > Planctomycetota > Phycisphaerae > Phycisphaerales > UBA1924 > JAHBK01. Next base: position 6,336 of record CALMQD010000124.1, read on the forward strand.
CCGGACCGGGGCGCTGCTGTTCGGCACCGACGGCGTCGATCCCGACGCGTCGGCCGTCTGTTCCTCGAGCCAAACGAACGCGAGGCTTGCGCTGTCGGGAGAGCGGGCGACCGCGGCCACCGAGGCGTCGCGCGGCACGCCGTCGAGCACGACCACCGGCACCGGCCCGGAGGCGCGCAGTTCGGTGATGGACACTCGCCCCGGCTCGGATGCGATGGCGAGCAGGTGGTCGGCGGTCCCGAACCCGCCGCCGGGCTCGTGCGCGGTGAGAACCTGGTCGGGCATCGCGACCGCATGTTCGCCGAGCCGGGAGAGGGCGAACGACCGGGGCCAGGGAACATCTCGCCGGACCCATCGCGCCGGGCGTTTGACGCCCGAGTCGACGGCGCCGGGGTCGACCGCGCCGGGATCAACGGCGCCGCCGGCATCCTTGCCCAGCGTGGCGATCCACAGCGATGCGGGCGCGGAGCGCTGGTCCGACGCGGACGCGATGGGCGCAATAAGCACCGCGAAGGAATCCGCGGGGTCGGACCAGTTCACGATCCACGCGGGCGCACCGAGGTCCCAGGGTGCAGGCTTTTCGGCCCCGGCTTCGACGGTCGCCTCCGGGTCCCACGGGAGCGCGACGCGCAACCACTGATTGCGCTGCAGGAGCACAAGCGACCACGAATCCGCGGGCGACTGGTCCTGCTTCATACGGGCCGGGCGGGTCCGCAGCAGGGCGACGGGCCCGGGTGTTGCGCCGGCAACGCCGCAGAGTTCGTGCATACCCGGGAGCGCGGGGAGCACTTCGAGCCGACCCGGCGGGTAGTCCCAGACGCTGGAGTTGATGCGCGAAGCGGAGATGCCGAGCACCTTGCGGACGCGCGAACCTCGCTCGCCGCCGGGCTCGTCGTGCAGAACCAGAAACACCGAGTCCACGCCCAGCGTGGGCGAGTACGTTCCGAGTCGGTCGACGGTCTGCGGGGCGGCGGTGACCATCCGGGCCTCGCCGGGCTCGAGCCCGCCCTCGGTCCAGTTCCGGGGCGGCAGGTGGATGAGGTGCGTCACCTGCTGAACATGATCGCGAACGACCACCCAGCCGTGCTGAGGCTCACTCGGGAGGACGTCCACGCCGGGCGCGACGGCGGCTTGGGGCTTGGGCGCCGGCGCCTGGGGCTTGGGCGAGGGCGTCGATGGTGCGTCGGGTGCGGCCTGGGCGCTGGGCTCCGGGACGACCGCGGGCGACGCCGGAGTTTGCGTCGTGCCCGACTGCGCAGACGCTCCCCGCACGAGAATGAACAGGAAGACGAGGATGAGCAGCGGCGCCGTCGCGCGTGCCAGGCGGTCCGTCATAAGGTCGGATGGTAGCGATCGCGCCCGCCGGAACAGCGAGCACGCCGCGAACAGTTGAACCGCAAGCGTCAGCGCGAGGAGTGCGCGTCGGTGCGATCGTCGGAATCGCCGAGGGGCTCGCCGGGCGTCGACCCGGCAGACGCCGGGGCCGGCCGCGGCGCGGACCGCTCCCGCAGCATGTCGGCGGCCTTGCGCACGCGTTCGGGCGCGACATCGAAGTGCGCGAGCAGTTTGTCAAAGTCGAAACTCGCGTCCGCGATGCGGGCGTCGGTGACGCCCGAGAGGGAGAGCCGGATCTCGGCCTCCTGCCCCGGCGCGGTCACAAAGACCGTCGCGGGCATCCGCGGCCGCTCGCCCGCGGGGGAATCCTTCAGTTCCACGCGCTCGTCACCCGCCAGTTCGCTCGCGGCCAGGACGGTCTCCGCGCCGGAATCCGACCGTGACGAGTCGGGGGCGACCGTCCCGGGTTCGACGATCTCGATCCGCGCGGGGAAGGCGTTCCGAGGGTCGACGGTGAGCCGCTTGAGCAAGTGATCCGGCGGGTCCTGGTCCTTGGCGGCCGCGGACTCCCCGGCCGCGGCGACCGTTCCCGGAAACCGAAGGGTCACGACGAGCGATTGGCCGTCGGACGACCAGGCGATCGAGCGGACATCGGCGGCGTTCAGGGGCGTGATCCCGAGCAGTTCGATGAGGTGCCACGGGGCGATGCTCAAACCCAGCACGCGGCGCGCCTGTTCGCCGTCGGGCGTTCGCTCGCCGACGATCGCGGACGGGGTCTTTTCGAGGTCGAACCACCAGTACCGCGACGCATCGCAGCCGAACCACGCGCCCGTTTTGCCGGCCTTGCCCAGGCTCAGCGCCAAGCGCTCGGGCCGGATCACTTGCAAGAGGCCTTCGACCTGCTCGTTGCGGAGTTCGTTGTCCTCGTCGCGGTAGCGCAGACGCACGACCGCGCGGGCCTTGATCCGCGACAGGTGCTCCAGCCGCTTGTTGTACTGCGCGACCAACGCGCCGGCGTCCGGGACGGGTTTCCGCACGGAGTCGGTTGTCCCCTGCTCGGGACGGGACCGCGACGATTCCGCGGCGCCGCACCCCACGAGAAGCAGGCACGCGGCGAGCGTGCACATCGCGACGGCGAGACGCCGGATGGACACAGCGCCGTCCATCACGTCGCGACGGCTCCCGCCGCGGGTTGGCTGGGCGCCGAGTCGGAGAGCACGGCCTTGAGAGCCTCCGCCGCGAGCGCGATCGATTCCTCGTCCATCTCCGGCTCGCGGATCTCCACGAGTGAATCGGAGTGACCGGGCTCGCCGGGCCTGGGGGCGCCCTTGGCACGGACGGTCATCGACCCCGGGCGGGACGACTCGATGATCAGCAGGCGCTTGCGGACGAGGATCAGCGCGAGGACATACGCGAACGCCCCGCGCTGCGGGTTGGGCTCGCGCTCCAGCGTTTCGAGGGTCTGTTCGAACAGGTCGAGCAGCGACGCGTCGTCGAGGAGCATCCGCGGCTTGGCCCCCGGCTCGGGCACGCGCCCGCGCCAGAACCCCAGAAGCAGGAGCGGGGGCGTCGGGCGTGCCGCGTCCGTCGCTCCGGGCGTCGGGGCTGTAGTCCAGACGCACATACTCCTCCGTCTCCAGCGACTGCGCCAGGGCGGCGACGAACTCCTCACCCGTCGAAAGCTCGGCGCCGGTCGCGGCGCAGCGGCGCGTTGGCGACCCGAGGGTGTATGACGTCCCTGTCAGACTTCTCATGCCCGGAGTGTACCGTGCAACCGGGCCGGGGTTGGCGCTTTGAACGGGTCGAGGGCAGCTCCGGGGGGTCGTCCGGTTCGGGCACATCGGCCGGGAAACAGGCTTCCGGGCAGGATCAATGTGCTTGCTGTCCGTCCGCGCGGGCCGATAGACTTTCCCGTCACCGGCGCACCTTTCACGCGCCAGACCGGCGGGCGGGGAAGGCAACCAAGGTCCAGGCGAACAGCCCGCGCGTCATGCCGGTGAACATCACCATCCTGCCCGACCCCCCACCGCCCCCGACGCCGATCGGGCTGATCGCCGGCGGCGGCAGTCTGCCGATCATGATCGCGCGGGGATTGGCGGCGATGGGTCACCCGGTGCACGCGCTCGGGCTTCGGAACCAGTATGAGCCGCAGTTGCCCGCGCTGTGCGCTTCGTTCCAGCCGGTCGGGCTCCTGAGGGTGGGCGGGTGGGGGCGCCGCCTCCGGAAGGCGGGCGTACGCCACGCGATCATGGTCGGACGCATCGACAAAGCGCGGTTGATGTACGACCCCTGGACTATCATCCAATACCTGCCGGATTTCAAGACGGTGATGAGTTGGTACCGTCACCTCCGGCACGACCGGCGCTCGCACGCCATCCTCACGGCGATCGCGGACGAACTCGGTCGATCGGGAGTCCTGCTCTTGGATTCCACAGCACCGATCTCGGACTCGCTCGCCGAGGCGGGCGTGATGACCCGTCGCCAGCCGACGGAGCAGCAACGCGCCGACGTCGGCTTCGCGTGGCCGCTGCTTGCCCAGACGCTCCGGCTCGACATCGGGCAGGCGATTGCCGTGCGTGACCGCGACATCATCGCCGTCGAGGCGGTCGAGGGCACCGACCGCATGATCGAACGCACCGGCCAGCTCTGCAAGGCCGTCGGATGGACGCTCTGCAAGGGCGCACGGGCCGGGCACGACCGGCGTTCCGACGTGCCCACCGTCGGGCCGATGACCATCGAGAACCTGTACCGGCACGGCGGACGGTGCCTGGCGCTCGCCGCGGGCGATGTCATCATGGTCGACAAGGCCGAGCTGTTGGACACGGCCGACCGGCTGGGCATCGCCGTCATCGGCGTGCCCGCGGCCCAGGCCTGAGGCGAGCGTGCGCGGCGCCAAGCCCCGGTTCGTCAAGGAGTCCCCGTTTGGCGGAGCGCCCGGACCAGTTCGTGTCCCGGGCCGGGCTCAAGCTCGACCACGCGCTGCGAGAGTTCGGGCTGGACGTCGCCGGCCTCGTCTGCGCCGACTTCGGCTGCAACGTGGGCGGCTTCACCGACTGCCTGCTGCGGCGCGGCGCGACGAAGGTCTTTGCGATCGACACCGGCTACGGCGCACTGGCCTGGACGCTCCGCAACGACCCGCGCGTCGTGGTCATGGAGCGGACCAACGCGCTGCACGCCCAGCCGCCGCTCGAAGAACCCGTGCGGCTCGTCGTCATGGACATGGGCTGGACACCCCAGCGCCTGTGCGTCCCCGCGGGCCTCAAGTGGCTTCGCGGCCGGGGACGGATCGTCTCGCTCGTCAAGCCGCACTATGAGGTCGAAGCGGCGGAGAAGCACCTGCTCAAACGCGGCGTGCTGGAAGAGCACGAAAGCGAGCGCATCTTTCAGCGCGTGCTCGAACAGTTCGAAACGTGGGGTGCCCGGGCGCTGAACTCGACCAGGTCGCCCTTGCTCGGGGGCGCCGGCAAAGGCCGCGCCCACGGCAACTCTGAGTACCTCGTGCTGCTCGAACCGATCCGCACCGAGTAATCGCGATCCCGGCTTGCGGACAACTGTCCGGGTGGCAACGCGCCAAACTCACTTCTTCGCGGCGCCCTTCCAGAGTTCGATGCTCGGCTTGAGCTGGTCGTTGGGGATGGGCACGCTCAGGCTGTACTGCGCGACTCGCCACTGCACGCCGGCGCCCGGGGAGCCGGAACCGACTCGCACGACCACACCCGTGCCGCGGCAGCGTCCGTACATCGCGTGCTCGAGTTCCTCGTCGAACCAGACCGCGTCGCCCGACGGGCCGACGAACAGGTTGCGCGACACCGGGTGGTACGTCCAGCCCTTGCCCTTCGCGAACGCGGGGTGCGCATAGCCCCGGAACTGCTCCATCGTCCAGCGTTCCGACGGGTCCGTGCCCATGAAGACCGCGTCGGGCTGATACAAGTCAAAGTACGCGCGCTCGTCGGCGCGACCGGCGGCCTCATGGAGCGCATCGAGTGTTCGCGATGCGGCGCTTCTCGCGGCGAGTGCATCGGCCGGCGCCGGAACCAAGCCGGCGGCCCGCTTCGCCGCGCTCTCTCGCGACTTCTCGAGGAACTCCCACATCTTCGTGTGCGGCAGGTCCCTGATCACGTGCCCTTCCTTGGGCACGGAGATCAACTGGAC
>CALMQD010000125.1 GCA_937871415.1 uncultured Phycisphaerales bacterium
TCGCGACGCGGGCGATGAGTTCGTCCGAGCGTTCGAGCGACGCGGCGTCGGGCAACTGCGCCGAGACGACGACGAAGCCCAGGTCCTCGTCGGGCACGAAGCCCGTGGGCACGCGCGTGTACAAATAGGCCGTCAGCCCCAGCACGCCGACCAGCCCCAGAAGCGCCAGGGGCCAGGCGCGGACGAACAGGTGCGCCGTCCAGGCGTAGACCCCGGTCGCCGCGTCGAACGCCCGGTTGAACGCGCGCCCGGGCCAGGTCAGCAGGCGCTTGACCGGGCCCGCGGGGCGGTCGTGGCCGTGGGCCTTGAGGATCAGGGCGCACAGCGCGGGGCTGAGCGTCAGCGCGCAGATGGCCGAGAGCCCGGTGCTCGCGGCGATCGTCAGCGCGAACTGGCGGTACATGCGTCCCGTCAGGCCGCCCAGGGCCGCGGTGGGGATGAACACGGCCATGAGGACGAGCGTGACGGCGATGACCGGCCCGGTGATCTCGCCCATCGCGCGGATCGTCGCCTCCTTCGCGGGGAGTTTGTGCTCGCGCATGTTGCGCTCGACGTTCTCGACGACGATGATCGCGTCGTCGACGACGATGCCGATCGCCAGCACGAGCCCGAACATCGTCAGCGTGTTCACGCTGAAGCCCAGGACCGCCATGACCAGGAAGGTGCCGATGAGCGAGACGGGGATCGTGAGCGCCGGGATGAGGGTCGTGCGGAGACTCTGGAGGAAGACGAGCACGACGAGGAAGACCAGGACGAACGCCTCGATGAGCGTCTTGTTGACTTCGTGCAGCGCCGAGCGGATGAACATCGACGGGTCGTAGAAGAAGCTCGCCTTCAGCCCGGGCGGGAAGTCCTTCTCCAGCCGGTGCATCGTCGCCTCGACGTTGCGCGCCACCTCGACGAGGTTCGTGCCGGGCAGCTGGTAGATCGGCATGATCGCCGCCTGCTTGCCGTTGAACCGGGCCACGGTGGAGTAATCGCGGGCGCCGAGCTCGACGCGCGCGACGTCGCGCACGTGCACCGCGCTCCCGTCCTCGTACCGCTTGACGATGATGTCGCCGAACTGCTCCGGGTCGGTCAGCCGGCCCAGCGTCGTGATCGTGAGCTCGAAGTCGGTGCCCTTGGGCGCCGGCTGACGCCCGAGCACCCCCGCCGCGACCTGCACGTTCTGCTCGCGGATCGCCGCGTTCACGTCGTCGACCGTGAGCGAGCGGGCCTTGAGGCGCTCGGGGTCGAGCCAGACGCGCATCCCGTAGTCCTTGGCCGGGAAGATGTTGACGCCGCCCACGCCGTACACGCGCGAGATCTCGTCCCGCACGCGGATCGACATGAAGTTCGCCAGGTACAGGTCGTCGTACTCGGGGTGCTTGGCCGGGTCCTCCGCGGTGATGGAGATGACCGCCGCGAGCGACGTCGACTGCTTGCGCGTCGTGATGCCCAGTCGGCGCGTCTCTTCCGGCAGTTTCGGCTCGGCGATGCCGACGCGGTTCTGCACCAGGACCGCGGCGAGGTCGACGTCCGTCCCGCTCTCGAACGAGATGTCGAGCTGGTACCGCCCGTCGCTGCTCGTGCTCGCCATGTAGATCATGCGGTCGACGCCGTTGATCTCCTGCTCGAGCGGCGCCGCCACGGTGTCGGCGATGGTCTGGGCGTTGGCGCCCGGGTACTGCGCCTCGACGCGCACCACCGGCGGCGCCAGTTCCGGATACTCCTCGACCGGCAGCCGGAAGTACGCCAGCGCCCCCAGCAGCACGATGATGATCGACACGACCGACGCGAAGATCGGTCGGTTCACGAAGAACCGGCTCATCGCGGGCCCCCCTCATCCCCGGCGGGCGCCGCCCTCTCTCGCGCGGCCGGCGA
>CALMQD010000126.1 GCA_937871415.1 uncultured Phycisphaerales bacterium
TCGCACTAGAGTGCTGCGCGGCGAGTGACCCTTTGCGCGGCGTTGTCAGGGCGCGATCAAGCCAGGAGGTGCGTGGCGTGCGTGACGGCGGCGCCGGCGCGGAGCGCGGCGGCGACCATCGCGGCCTCGGCGAGTTCCTGCTCGGTGGCGCCGGCGCGCTTGGCGTTCTGCAGATGGATCTCGATGCAGTAGGGGCACTGTGTGGTCAGGGCGACGCCGACGGCGATCAGTTCCTTGTTCTTGCGGGAGATCGCGCCGTCCTTGACGGCGAGGGCGTCGAACTCGGCGAAGGCACGGAAGGCGTCGGGCGCGAGTTCACCGAGGCGTTTCATCCTGGACGTGTTGGACATCTGGTACATCGATGGTTTCCTGCGTTGCTGCTACGCACGGCGGGCGTGACGTCACGCCACGGTCCTGCGTTCGGCGGGAACGTACCCCCGCAGCGCGCCGGGAACAGAGCACTTGAAGTGCACCCCGCCGCGACGGAGGTGGGCGGCGGCGCCCGGAGCACCTGAAGTACACCCCCGGGGAAGCGCTGCAACGCAGACCTGCGCGAGCACGCGGCGAGCCGCGTTCTGAGCGTGAGAGAGCGGTTCTGGGCGTGTTTCTCGGCTGTTTCGTCGCGCGGCGCGTGCGGCGAGCACGCGGGGTGCGCGCCTCGGCGCGGTGCACTCTGAATACACTCCGCGGCGAGCGGAGGAACAGATGCCTCAGACGATCACGAAATCGGCGGCGGAACTGTTGGGCGTGCCGGACGTGCCCAAGTCGGGGCGCGGGCGGCTGGTAGCCGCGGCGATCGAGCTGTTCTATCGGCACGGGTTCGGCGCAGTGGGGATCGACCAGATCATCGCGAAGGCGGGGGTGACGAAGTCGACGTTTTACAAGCACTTCGAGAGCAAGGATGATCTGATGGTGGCCGCGGTGCAGCGGCGGGACGAGTGGGAGTCGCGTGCGTGGGGGCGGGCGGTGCGCGCGATCGCGGGCGACGACCCGGCGAAGCAGCTCCTGGCGATGCTGGACGTGATGGACGTGTGGTTCAACGACCCGGACTTCCTGGGGTGCATGTTCCTGAACACCGCGGTGGAGATTCCGAACAAGCACGACCCGGTGCACCAGGCGGCGGCGGCGTACAAGCGGAGGGCGCGGGACCACTGGCGTGATCTGGCGAAGAAGGCCGGCGCAGAAGCGGCGGGGGCCGAGGCGTTCGCCGACTGCTACGCGGCGCTGATCGAGGGGGCGCTGGTGCTGAGGCAGGCGCACGGCCGGAACGACGCGGCGCGGGCGGTGCGCCCGGCGGTGGAGCAGTTGATGCGGGTGTATGGGGTCACGGCCAAGCCGAGGACGAAGCGATAGGCGGCGCAGCAGACCGGGCGTCACTTTCGACCCGGACCGACGTCTTCCGGGCCGAGGCCGGGGGGATGAGGGTCGCCGGGATCGATATCGACCGTGTCGTCATCGGCGCCGGGACGGAAGTGCGGCGTGACGGAGAGACGGCGCTCGGACTCCTGCCAGGCGTCGACGGGTCGGCGGCGGCGCGGCGTGCCGGGCGCCGCGCGCGGAAAGAACCACCAGCGGGCACGCCGGAGGATGAGCAGGAGCGCGATGAGCAGGACGATCGCGAGGAGGGTGAGGACGGTGAGGATGCTCAGGCCGCGGCTGATGGGGGCCTGGCGCGGCGAAGCCTTGGCCGCGGGTGATGGGGGCGGCTGGAGCGCGATCAAGTGCGTCGTCGAGTCGGCGATTCCCACGGGGAACGGTACGGGGATGAAGGGATCGGCGGATGCCGTGTTACGGAAGGGTTGCTTGTAAACGCGGATCGCGACTTGTCAGGACCGCCGCACGACCGCCAAGAGTGAAGTTCCGAAGGGGATGGGCAGATGGCGGCCGAAGCGCTCTTCGAGGTCACAGAAGCGGCGCATCGCGAACGAGATCGGCGCGGGGGGCATCTTGAACTGGTCGATCCCCGAGGCCCCATGGCCCTGACCGCCTGCTTTGTTGCCCCCCGCTGCTCCCGGCTTTCCCGCGGCGATGCGGTTGATGACGCGGACAACGTACTTGGGCAGGACGAGCGCGTGGAAGAAGTACCGAAGGTCGAGGACAACCGCGCGGCGAGCCGTTGTGCCCGCACCCGACCCGTCCGCACCAACCGCCGATTCGATCAACGCGCCCAGCGAGGCCCGCGTATAGCGTCGGAAATGGTGGTTGATCTCGTCGTGGCGGTCCCACAGGCACATGAGCGCGGGAACAGTGAGGAGCAGCGCGCCGCCGGGGCGGAGCATGTCGAGCATGCAGCGCACGGCGTGGCGGTCGTCCTCGATGTGCTCGATGACGTCGAGCGCGGTGATGAGATCAAACGTCCCGCCCGGAGCGGCCCAATCGGCGTACTCCGAAGAGCCGAGGAGGGCGGTGCGGATGCGCGGGCGGACGGGATTGTCGGGCGAGAGCAGGGACTGATCGACCTCGATGCCGTCGACCGAGCCGAACGCGCGGAGCTTTGGGAAAAACAGGCCGTCGCCGCAGCCGACGTCGAGGATGCGGCAGCGAGCGGGCTCGGGCAGGCTCAATCGGCGGATGGCCCGAAGGAGGACGCTTTCTCTCGCGCGCCACCACCAGTGACGACGATAGAGATCGGCGTAGAGGCGTCCGTAGTCGCTCTGCATTCTTCGTTCTCGGCGGCGGGAGTGAACGGGGAGGCGGCGGGGTTGGAGATGATCTGCCTGACGAGCGAAACGGGGCGACGGCGGGTCTCGTCGAAGGTGCGATAGACGTACTCGCCGACGAGGCCCATGAAGAGCAGTTGCACGCCGCCGAGGAACCAGATGGAGATGATGAGCGTGGGCCAGCCGGCGGGGAGGTTGGGCTTGTCGGCGACGAGGGCGATGATGAAGTAGGCCATCGCGACGAGGAAGGCCATCGCGGCGATGCCGAAGCCCATGGTCTGCATGACCTTCACCGGCAGGGCGGAGAAGGAGAACAGGCCGTCGTAGGCCAGGCCGATGAGTTTGCGGAGGGTGTACTGGGGGGTGCCGGCGTACCGCGCGGCGCGTTCGTACTCGACGCCGACCTGTTTGTACCCGACCCAGGCCCGCAGGCCGCGGACAAAGCGGTTGCGCTCGGGGAGGCGGAGCATGTCGCGGACGACGCACCGCCGCATGACGCAGAAGTCGCCGGAGTCGAGAGGAATCTCGATGGAGGACATGGAGCGGAGGAGGCGGTAGAAGGCGAAGTAGGCGAGACGCTTGAGGAGCCCCTCCTTGCGCGCCTTGCGGACGCCGAAGGCGACGTCGGCGCCGTTATCGATGGCGGTGAGCAGCAGGCCGATCGCCTCGGGGGGGTCCTGCAGGTCGCCGTCGATGATGGCGACGAGGTCTCCCGAGGCGAGTTCGAGGCCGGTGGAGACGGCGGCCTGATGCCCGAAGTTGCGGGTGAGCAGGACGCCCTTGAAGAGCGGGTCCTGACGCACGATGTCGCGGATGATGGCGGCGGAGTTGTCGCGGCTGCCATCGTCGATGAGCAACACCTCGGCGCGGGTGAAGCCTGCGGCTTCGACGAACGCGCGGACGCGGCGGCGGACCTCGGCGAGCGATTCCTGCTCGTTGTAAACGGGGATGAGGATGGAAAGGCTGGAGCGCTCGGGGGTCATGGCGTGGGGACGCGGAAGAAGGGGGGGCGCGTCGGTTGGATCGTCGCGGCGAAGATCCTAGGATCGCTGCCCGGATTTCGGCGCACGCCGAGCCCGGGGCCGCGGCTCAGGCCGGCGGACGCCGCTGGCGAGGAGCCCGATCGAGAACTCAGGACCGACGCAGCGAGGCAGCCATGCACTACGACGCTCATCAGAACGTGATCGACGATCTCGAGGCGCGGATCTTGACGATCCGCGACTCTCTTTAACTTCGACGCGAAGGTCTCGGACCGGGCGGGGGTTCAGAAGAGGATGGAAGCGACGGACTTCTGGGACCGGCCCGAGGAGGCGCGTCGCGTCGTGGGCGAGCTCAAAGCCCTCAACGCGCAGATCGAGCCGCTGGAGGCGGTCATCCGCAAGTTCGAGGACGCGAAGGCCGCGTACGGCATGGCCAGAGAATCGGGGGACAAGGACTTTCTGGCGGAAGCGGACGAGCAGTTGTGGCAACTCGCGCGTGAAGACGGCGACATGGAAAAGGTCGAGATGCGCTCGCTCCTGTCGGGCAAGCACGACCACCGCAACTGCTTCCTGACCATCCAGGCCGGCGCGGGCGGCACCGAGGCCAACGACTGGGCCGACATGCTCCTGCGCATGTACATCTTCTACTGCGAGAAGATGGGCTTCGAGATGGAGGAGGTCGAGAAGACCTTCGGCACGATGGTGGGCATCGATTCGGTGTCGCTCCACATCAAGGGGCCGTTCGCGTTCGGGTACCTCAACTGCGAGCGCGGCACGCACCGGCTGGCGCGCGTCAGCCCGTTCAACGCGCAGGGCAAGCGACAGACGTCGTTCGCG
>CALMQD010000127.1 GCA_937871415.1 uncultured Phycisphaerales bacterium
CCTCGCGCACTTCCTCGAGCTTCAGCCCCAGGTTCATCAAGACCTGCGCCGCCACGCCGTCGTGCTCGCGCAGAAGCCCCAGCAGCAGGTGCTCGGTGCCCACGTAGTTGTGATTCAGGTTCCGCGCTTCCTCGATCGCGTACTCGATGACCTTCTTGGCGCGCGGCGTCTGGGGCAGTTTGCCCATCGTCACCATGTCCGGCCCGCTCTTGACGAGCTTCTCGACCTCCAGCCGCACCTTGCGCAGGTCCACGTCCAGGCGCTTGAGCACGTTGGCCCCGACGCCCGAGCCTTCCTTCACCAGGCCCAGCAGGATGTGCTCGGTCCCGATGTACTCGTGGTTGAAGCGCTGCGCCTCCTGATTGGCCAGCGCCATCACCTTGCGAGCCCGGTCCGTGAATCGTTCGAACATATCGCACACTCCTTGATGACCCCGGGCAACCAGGCCCGGAGCCCTTGCCGCCGCCCCTTGGCGACGACGACCGCATGGCTGTACCGCCCGTCAGCCGGAACTTGTTCGGTTCTCACGAACCTCGCCAAGCCCGGCCGCGGCGTGAAGGCACACCTGAACCCGGCGCATGCACGCCCGGTCCCTCCTTCATCGGATGCCCGGGTTCGGGGCTCGATAGTTGTCCCGCCCGCATCCCGACATCGCGTCCGAGTAGCACGTTTCATGCCGCTCGGGCGTGAAGACTGCGCATGCCCCCCAACCAATCCCGAATGGGCCCCCGATCCCGGCGAGATCGATTTCTGGCCCGCCAGTCGGGTTTTCCTCAAGCCGCGCCCCCGTGGCCAGGCGCCGCCACGCTGCCACTTTGACCCCCCCGATCCCGATCCGCCCCCACCCACCGCGCGACTGACACCCTGGCAGCCAGCGACCGACTTACGGGGTCTTCGTCAGCTTCGCGTCGGCCACGATCTCCAGCGGCAGCGCGCGCTCCACCTCCTGCCCTGTCCGCTGGTCGCGCACCAACACCTTGAGGTTGTACCGCCCCACGCTCAGGTTCGCCGGCAGGTCGATCCGCTGCACGAGGTAGTAATCGCTCCGCTTCGAACGCGCCACGTCCCGCACCGTCTGCATCGCCTGATGCCACTGCTTCGATCCGTCGCTGTCGAAGTACAGCGTCAGTTCCTGCCCCAACTCCACGCTCCACGCGCCGGGCGACGCCGGATCGGCGCTCGGCTGCGCGCCCGCCGGCACCGCCGGGCGCTGGTCGAAGTTCTTCACCTCCGTGTACACGATGATCGGCACCCCGCGACCCGCCACGAACTTCGCCGCCGGGTACGGCGTGAACCGCCCGAAACTCTCGACACGCGTGCACATCGCCACGCTCCCGAGCTCCAGCGAGC
>CALMQD010000128.1 GCA_937871415.1 uncultured Phycisphaerales bacterium
GGCGGATCTGTTCACTTCGGTGAGCCGCGGCGTCGACAAGAGCCTGTGGTTTGTTGAGGCGCACGAGGCGCCGGGCGCGCCGGAGTGAGCGCGCGTCGACCGATCGGTTCCGTTATTCTCGGCGTTGATCCCGCATGAGCGAACTGATCCCGCTCGAACCCATGCCCGACAAGCCCGCGCTGCCGGGGACGGTGATCCTGCGCCGCACCAGCGACGACGCGATCGACGCGCTCGCGGCCGACCTGCTGATGCACGCGCTCAACTGTGTGCGGACCTTCGGCGATTTTCACCTGGCGCTCTCGGGCGGATCAACGCCCATGCCGCTGTACCAAAGGCTGATGGTCGATCCGCGCTACCGCGACCTGCCGTGGGGGCGCACGCACCTGTGGATCGTGGACGAGCGCCGCGTGCCGTTCGATGATGAGCGCTCGAACTACAAGCACATCGGCGAGATCTTCGCCGATCACTCGGGCATCCCGCGTTCGCACCTGCACCCGATGACGCCGCTGGAGTCGGGGGCGGACGCGGCGTACGAGAAGGCGCTGCGCGAAGCACTCGCGTGGCGCGAGCGCGGGCAGGACCGGCTCGACTTCGTGCTTCTGGGCATGGGCGCCGACGGGCACACCGCGAGTCTGTTCCCGCACTCGCCCGCGCTGATGGAAGAACTCGAGGCGCCGCCGAAGTCGAGCGCGGCGCAGCGGCTGGTGCGCGTCAACGCGGGCGAGCACGTCACGCCGCCGGACCGGCTCACGATGACGCTGCGCCTCATCAACGCGTCGCGGTTCATCGCGCTGCTCGTGACGGGCAAGGGCAAGCGCGAGATGGTGCGGAAGGTCGCGGCCCAGGCCCGCGCGGGCGGCGGGCCCGACAACCCCGCGAGCGTCGCGGACCTGCCGGTGCTCGGCGTTCGGCCCATCGGCGGCGAACTGCGGTGGTATCTGGATCAGGACGCGTGTTTGTAACGCACGCCGGGGGCGGCGCCGTGTTCAGGTTGCCGCGCGGGGCGCGGCATCGGCAACCGGCTCACTCTTGGTGGCCTGTGCTCTGCGCGCGATGATCGCGGACCCGTCGCTTGCCACCAGCCGCATCCGCGCGCCGCACTCGGGGCACCGCACCACACCCGCCCCTTTGGGCTCGATCGGCAGGCCGAGGAGGCTGTAGCCGCAGACCAGGCACCCGCCCATCCCGAGTTCTCGACGGATCTCGCGCCGGATCAGGCTGTTCTGGTACGCGCTCGTGAGCAGTACCACAAAGCCGACGCAGGCGATGACGAACGTCGGCAGGAAGACGATCGGCGAGAAGCGCCCGAAATTGCCCAGAGCCAGACCGACAGCGAGGGCCGCGACAAAGCCGCAGAGCCAGCCGAAGCAGACCCCGGGGATGACGGCGCCCAGGACGACGAGGGTCGAAACGACCGCGTGCTTTCTGTTGGCCTGGTGCGCGCAGCGGCGGAGAACAACCGAGCGTTGATCGGGCGTGAGATCGGCGAGTTGAGGGAAGCGCTTGAAGACGCGGTCGGCGCGGGTGAGCACGGGCGATTGTTCGCTAGCGCCGGGCCGCGGGTTCGGTGCGGCGCGATGAAGTCCTGCGGCGCTTTGGGACTCTCACCTGCCGCGACGGAGGTGGCGGAGGCGTGGCCGCCGGTGGCGGCTGGTTTTGAGTCGCGCGGAGCGGCCGTGCGCCCGGAGTCAGGATCGCGCCGCCGCACTCGGGGCAGTGGAGCACCGGGCCCTGTGGAACGAGGCCTTCGAGGGTGTAACCGCACCAGGCGCAGGACCCGGTCGCGCGGGCGGCCTTGTTGAGCCGCTCGCGGATCGTGCCGGCGCGGTCGAGCACGAAGAAGAGGTGCACGAAGCCGATGCAGGTCGCGGTGCCGACGGTGTACCCCGCGGCGTCGACGAAGCGGATCGAGAAGAGCTCGAGGAGGCCGAGGGCGTAGGTGCAGCCAACGGTCGCGAGCACTCCGATGAGGGCGCCCGCGAGGATCGCAAAGGGGAGGGCGAAGACGAGCATGATCCATTCGGCGGGCGTCGTGCGTTGATGGCGGCAGCGGCGCAGCACGTCGGCCCGTTCGCCCGGCGGGAACGCGGCGAGTTGCGGGTAGCGCTTCACGAGGCCTTCGGGATCGGTCCGCACGGAGGGATGTTCGCTCAGAACAGTGGCCCGGTTCGCGCGTTCTCATGAGTGCCGACTCGGCGCGGTCGTCGATAAGGTGGCAACCGCGATGAAGCGGCTTGCGCACAGAGAAGGCCGATTCCGCCTTCGGTACGCTGAGTGT
>CALMQD010000129.1 GCA_937871415.1 uncultured Phycisphaerales bacterium
TGTGAAGGCGATCCTGCAGAGTTGCGATCGACGCGCCGCCGGA
Organism: uncultured Phycisphaerales bacterium; assembly: GCA_937871415.1. Taxonomy (GTDB): domain Bacteria; phylum Planctomycetota; class Phycisphaerae; order Phycisphaerales; family UBA1924; genus JAHBK01. Next base: position 44 of record CALMQD010000129.1, read on the forward strand.
CCGACCGCGCCCTCAACCCCCGCCGCGCCGTTCTCCCCCGCCCGCCAATACCCCACGCCCAGGATCACCGCCGACCAGAACAGCCACCCCGCGCCCGCGAACGCCGACGCGCGCACCGACACCCCCGGCGACTTGTTCGCGACCAGGTGGCTCACCGCCCCCACCGCCAGCGCGTGCGTCATCACCACCCACACCGGCCACACGAACCGCAGGTTGAGATTCGGCACGACCATCTGCCCGGCGTAGATGAGCCCCAGCAGCACCAGCCCCACCGCGGGAATGTGCTTCCCCGTCGCGTTGAAGAACAGGATCGCCCCGCCCACCGTGAGCGTCAGCAGGACGCTCGACATCCCCAGCACCGTCGCCCCCAGGACCGCCAGGCCGAACGTCGCCACCGCCAGCGTCACCGCCTGGTCCATGCTCATCCGCCCCGCGGGCAAAGGCCGCTCCGGGAACAGCGCCTTGTCGCGCCGCCAGTCCAGGATGTCATTCAGCGCCGTCGCGAACGTGAACAGCCCCAGCGCGTTCGCCGCCGCCCCCGCCAGCAGCAGCCACAGCGGCCCGCCCTTGATCGCCACCGTCGCCGGCTCTTCCACGTGCACCCGCGACCACAGCACCACGAACCACACGTTCGCCACCGCCGCGAACGCGCCCGTCACGCGGGTCAGTTGCAACGCCGGCAGAACTCGAGTGACCCACTGTCGCACGGGGGCATGATACAGCCAGGCCGACAGAGCCACGCCCCGCACCGCCCCGCCCGGTTCTTGGAGTTCCGGCCCCATCGGCGCCGGGGCTTGTAGCCACGAGTGGAGCCCGCCGCAGTCGGACGCAACTCGTGGACCGCGATTCATCAGCACACGGCATCCCCCTCCGCATACGGTTCCCCAATGCCCGCTTCCACTCCGCCGCCGCCCCCCGTCGCCATCGTCGTCGCCCGCTACAACGCGACCATCACCTCCGTCCTGCTCGACGGCGCGCTCTCCGCATACGCCGCGCGATTCCCCGCCGCCCCCGCACCCCACGTCTTCGACGCCGTCGGCTCCTTCGAAGTCCTCCCCGTCACCGCCGCCGCGTGCGCTTCCGGCAAGTGGCGCGGCGTCGTCGCCCTCGGGTGCATCATCAAGGGCGAGACCAGCCACGACCTCTTCCTCGGCCACGCCGTCACCTCCGGCCTCGCCGACATCATGCTCCAGTCCGGCGTCCCCATCGGCCTCGGCGTGCTCACCGTGAACACCGTGGCCCAGGCCCGCGCCCGCGCCGGCCTGGGCCGCAGTCCCGGCGCTTCCAACAAGGGCGCCGAGGCCATGAACGCCCTCCTCGACACCATCGACACCCTCGCCCGCGTCCGGGCCGCAACCCCGCCTCGCGCCCGTGCGCCAAAACCCCGCGCCGTGACCGGTCGTCTAACATTGGCCCCTTCCGTAACCAACCTCCCGCCCCGCGCCCGCGTCCTGCCCGACAAGGCCCGGCCCGCACCACGCTCCCGGCGCGACTAGTCCCCTCTCTTCCCTGCCGCTCTGCTCACTCTTCACCGCTCACTTTTCACCGCTCACTCTTCACCGCTCTCTCTTCACTGCTCACTCTTCACTTCCCACTTTTCACTGCTCACTTTTCACCGCTCACCGTTCACTCCTCCCCCCTCACCCCCGCCACGCCTCCTCCGATCCCTCCCGACTCCTCATGGCGAACACGCGAGACATCCGTCGGCTGGCCTTCCAGGGCCTTTATCAGTTGGACGCCCGACCCGACGAAGATGCCGACCGCGTGCTCGACTCCACCGCCACCGACGACGACGAGGGGCACAAGACCGACTTCTCTCCCGCCGACCGTCGCAAGGCCTTCGCCCTCGCCAAGGGCGCCTTCGCCGAGCGCTCCGCCGCCGACGCCTTCATGCTCGAGACCGCGCCCACCTGGCCCAGCTACCGCCAGGCCGCCGTCGACCGCGCCATCCTCCGCCTCGCCCACTACGAGATGACCCGCACCGACACGCCCCCCAAGGTCGTCGTCAACGAGGCGATCGAACTCGCCAAGGTCTTCTCCACCGACAAGTCCGCGGCCTTCGTCAACGGCCTGCTCGACAAACTCCTCAAGACCCTCCGCAAGGACG
>CALMQD010000130.1 GCA_937871415.1 uncultured Phycisphaerales bacterium
CCGCTCCTCCCCACGCCCCCTGCCGAACCCGAGGCGCTCGCCGAAGGCGCAGAGCAGGCGTCCGATCACACCGCGTCATCCGCGCCGGCCGAACCCACCGCGACGGAAACCGCCTCCGACCAATCCGCCGCCGACCAATCCGCCACTGATCCGGCAACGGGCGAGCCCGAGGTCTCCATCCTCCAGCGCCGCATCAACCGCGCGCTCCCCATCGACGCCGACGTCGTCGACGTCGAGCGCCGCCTCTACCGCGACGGCACCAGCCAGTACCTCATCAACGCCCGGCGCTGCCGCCTCCGCGACATCGTCGAACTCTTCCTCGACACCGGCATCGGCGCCGACGCCTACTCGATCATCGAGCAGGGCAAGGTCGACGCGATGCTCCTGGCCTCGCCCCAGGAACGCCGCACGATCTTCGAGGAAGCCGCCGGCATCGCCAAGTACAAGGCCCGCAAGATCGAGGCACAGCGCAAACTCGAACGCACCGAGCAGAACCTCACGCTCACGCGCGAGCAACTCGCCAGCACCGAACGCCGCCTCCGCATCGTCAAGGGCCAGGCCGCCAAGGCCCGCGTCTTCAAGGCTCTCGACAGCGACTACCGCGCACTCCGCGCCGTCGTCGCCCTCGACCAGTACGACGACCTGCTCACGCGCCTCGCCGGCCTCACCAGCCAGCTCTCCGACCTCGACGACAAGCGCAAGCGCGCCGCCGAACTCCTCGCCGGCCTCGAAGCCGCCAAGCAGGAGTCCGAAATCTCCCGCGGCGAACTCCTCGCCTTCCAGCGCTCCGCCGAGCACGCCGCCCAGAACGCCCAGCACGCCCGCCAGAGCGCCCAGCAGCGCCTGGGCCTCACGCAGACCGCCATCGCCGACGCCGAGCGCCAACTGACCGAGGACCAGCGCCAACTCGCCGTCGTCGAGAAGTGGATCGGCGAGATCGCCGGCGCCCTCACCGAACAGGCCTCCGCCGCCGAGCGCCTCGAAACCGAACTCCAGGAGGCCGAGGCCGCGCTCCGCACGCTCACCGACGCCCGCGCCGAGGCCTCCACGCGCCTCAACGAGTCCCGCGCCGAGCAGTCGCGTCTGCGCTCCTCCGCCATGGGCATCGACCGCGAGCGCGCCGGCCTCTCCGCCGCCGCCGAGAGCGACCGCCGCCGCGCCGCCCAGATGCGCGAGCAACTCTCCCGCATCGCCGGCAAGGCCGCCAGCGCCAAGTCCGAACGCCAGCAACTCGAAGAGTCCACCGTCACCCTCTCCGACCGCGCCGCCGCCCTCCGATCTCTCGTCACCACGACCGAACAGGAACTCGCCGAAGTCCAGAACGCCGCGGCCAAACTCGGCGAAGACCGGCGCGAACTCTCCGGCAAGGTCGCCGACCTGCAGCAGCACTTCGTCCGCCTCGACTCGCGCCGTTCCACGCTCCAGGAAATGCACGAGCGCCACGAGGGCCTCGGCGAGGCCGTCCGGCGCGTCCTCGAACTCCGCGCCTCCGGCGGCGCGTTCGCCTCCATCAACGGCGTCCTCGCCGACCTCATCGACGTCCGCTCCGGCCTGCACACCGACGCGCCAGCCATCGTCGAGGCCGCCCTGGGCGCCAACCTCCAGGCCCTCGTCGTCGAGAATCTCCTCTCCATTCCCTCGCCCGACGAACTCGCCAAACTCCCCGGGCGCGTCACGCTCATCCCCGCCGTCACGCTCGACGACGCGGATGTTTCGGCCGCGGGTAACGGCGGCGCCGATCTCCAGACCGGTGCCGACTCCGCCGACTCTCCTGCCTTCGGTGGCACCGGTCTCCAGACCGGTGCGCAAGACCAACCTCCCCCCGCGCAGCCCACCGCCATGCTCGGCGGCGCTTCCGGCTCCATGGCCCGCGTCCGCGACATGGTCATCGGCAAGTCCCCCGCCATCGACCGCCTCCTCGACCGTCTGCTCGGCAAGACGCTCCTCGTCCGCGACCTCGACACCGCCCTCATGCTCAAGGCCGCCCTCGCCGCGCCGCAGTACGCCGCGCAGGGCGGGACAGACGCCCGCTTCGTCACCATGACCACCAGCGCCGCCGGCGCTCAGGTCCTCGAACCCGACGGGCGCATCATCGCCGGGCCCGCCGGCAAAGAGGGCGACATGGCCGGCGGCGTACTCGCCCGCGCCCGCGAACTCGCCTCCATCCGCGTCGACCTCGCCTCCGTCGAAGCCGAACTCAACGCCGCACGCACCGAACTCGAATCCGTCGACCGCGCCGCGGCCGAGCGCCAGCAGCGCGAAGGCGCCCTCCGCAAGGACCTCGCCGCCTCGCAGCGCGAACTCGTCGGCGTCGAGGCCAACCTCGAGCGCCACCGCGCCGACCTCTCCCGCCTCGAACGCGAGCACACGAACCTCTCCCAGGAAATCGCCGACCTCACCGCCCGATGCGACAAACTCGACCAGGAGCAGCAGGCCACCGTCGACAAGGCCGAGAGCCTCCGCCGCCTCTACGAAGAGGAACTCGGCAAGGCCACCGCGATGGACGCCCGCATCGACGAACTGCAGAAGGCCGCCGACGCCGCGGGCGAGAGCCTGACGCAGGCCCGCGTCCGCACCGGCCAGATCGGCGAGCAACTCTCCGCCTGCCGGCGCGAAAAGTCGCGCCTCGAATCCACCCGCGAAGAGGCCCAGCGCCGCACCGCCCACCTCCTGGCCCAGGTCGAGCACAAGAAGGGCATGCTCGAACAGCACGCCCGCGTCATCGACGAGTGCAAGGCCGCCATCGACCGCGCTTCCGGCGAGTCCGAGCGCGCCCTCGCCGAACTCGAAGGCGTCCGCGCGAAACTCGAAGAGGCCGGTCAGCGCGTCGCCGACCTCGCCGAGAAAGTCACCCTCGCCCGCCAGCACACCTCCTCCGTCGAGCGCGACTGGCACTCGGTCGAGGTCGCACGCCGCGAGATCGAGGTCAAGCGCGAGAACCTCGAAGAGCGCGCCCAGCAGGAACTCGCCCTCGACGTCAAGGCCGAGCACGCCGACTACCGCGCCCTGTTCGACGACCAGCCCGAGGATTCCGCCTCTGGTGGCACCGGTCTCCAGACCGGTGCG
>CALMQD010000131.1 GCA_937871415.1 uncultured Phycisphaerales bacterium
CTGCAGCGCACCGGCACGAAGGTCCTAGTCTACCACGGCGGGCTCGATGACGCGCCACGCAAGGCCGCGCAGGAGGCCTTCCAGAAGGGCGATCGCCTGGTGATCGTCGCGACCAACGCCTTCGGCATGGGCGTCGACAAGCCCGACGTGCGGCTCGTCATCCATTGGGACTTCCCGGGCAGCCTCGATGCCTACTATCAAGAGGTCGGGCGCGCCGGGCGCGATGGCAAGCGGGCGGCGGGGGTGATGCTGCGCCATCGTCCGGCCCCGGCCAGGCGAGGTCGTGGGTGCGGACCGGCACGCCCGGGGTGATCTCGCCGTTCACCGGCACCGGCTCGCGCAGCACGATGTACACGTGATCGCTGTACTCCTCGACCTTGGCCCGTTGGTGCGGCTGGACGATGTCCTCGAGTTCCAGCCGGTGCAGGTTGAAGATCTGGCCGACGCGCTGCACGGTCTCGGCGTCGCCGAGCCCGGTGATGTCGATCCAGCAGACGCCCTCGCCGGGCTTGGGGCGGAACGCCTCGATCTCCGCCGCGGAGGCCAGTTCGCGCTCCTCGACCTTGTCGGCGTTGTACCGGAACGCCCGGATCCGCGGCTTGAGCGCCATCGGGTCGGGCACGACCACGCCGGGCACCTCGCCGGGGCGCGTCTGGCGGAAGAAGCGGTTGACTTTGAGACGTCTTCTGGTGCGGCGGGTCGTCACGCTGTTTCTCTCACGAGGAGCCGACGTACGCTCCACGCCTTCGAGGCATGGGACCGCCCGCGAGTCCGCGTCGGTCCCGGCATTGTGCATGAAGCGTGAACCCGTGACAACTCGACAGCCTGTTTCCTCCACCCGTATTCGCGCCTTCGGCGCAATCGCCGCCCACCTGGTGGTCGATCTCTTCTCCTTCGTCCTTATCCCGCTCCTGAGCGTGATCGAGGGGCGCTTCCACCTGACCCCGGGTCAGGGAACCGGCCTCATCGTCATCGGCTCGGTCAGTTCCGGGCTCGTGCAGCCGATCGTCGCGCTCCTCTCCGACCGGCACGACACCCGGGCGCTGGGCACACTCGGGTTCCTCCTCGCCGTGGTCGGCGTGGGCAGCGTCGGATTCCTGCAGAACTACGCGCAACTGGTCGCGGTTCAGATCATCGCGACCGCGGGGATCGGCGCGTTCCACCCCGTGGCCGCAGCCGCGGTCGGTCAGTTGCTGCACACCCGCCGTTCCCGTGCGATGGCCTGTTTCTACACCGCGGGCATGCTCGGCGGGGTGCTCGGCAATCTGCTGGCGCCGCGCTGGGTCGCCGGGTTCGGCCACGACGCCGCGGGCGTCTACTCACCCGCGATTGGCCTCGAATCGCTCGCGTACCTGGTGCCCTTTGGGCTGGTCTTTGTCGCGCTGCTCTCGTGGGCGGTGCACGCCGCGCCGCACCGGCATCACGACGCCCACGAGCGCCACGCGGCCCTCTCGCCTCAGGAGCGCCGGCGCCGCTGGAACGCGATCGGCCTCCTCTATGTCGCCAACGTCCTCAAGTTCGCGGTGGACAACGCGGTCATCGCGCTGGTCAAGGAGTGGAGCAAGACGCTCGCCGCGGCCCACCCCGACGCGGGCCTCTCCGCCGCCGACCTCGCCCTGCGGGCCTCGGCGATCAGCGGTCCGTTGCAGGCGGCCAAACAGGTCGGCATGGGCGTCGGCGGGATGGGGCTGGGCTTTCTCCTGGCCCGCCGGCATGAAAAGGCCGCTCTCATCGCTGCGCCCCTGCTGGGCACCCTGGCCCTGATCGCGTTGCCCTTCACCGGTCACTCGCCCGGGCTGTCGTGGCTGATTTGCGGGGTGGCCGGCATGGGGTACGGCGAAACACTCCCCCTGCCTCCTCCCCTCGCTCCCCGCCTCATGCCGCGCCGCACCTCGCTCGCCATCGGACGGCAGGACCGGGTCAGTTCACGGTCGCGTTGATCTTGCCGCGGTTCTGGGCATAGAGGCCGGCGAAGTCGATCGGGTCGAGCAGGAGCGGCGGATAGCCAC
>CALMQD010000132.1 GCA_937871415.1 uncultured Phycisphaerales bacterium
CGGCGCGTTCGGCGCATCCGCCTGCTTGGCCCAGGGGCTTGGAAACTGCCCCCACCCGTTCCATGTCGCGCCGGGGATCGGCGTGCCGTTGACGTTGGTCGACGAGATGTCGCCCCAGCGCGGGTCGGCACTCTTGCAGGCGTTGTAGACCCAGTCGGACTGGCTTGCGCCGACGAACGCGCCGTTCACGAAGATCCGGCTCGACTGTGCTCCGTAGTGATTGACCGAGATCGCGAGCCGGAACCATTGGTTGGGCTGAATCGCCGGCGCCGGGACCGCGGCGCCCGGCGCCACGCTGTGCCCGATCTTCGCGTTGTCCGCGGCGTCAACCCAGAGGAACACATCCGCCGCGGAGTTGTTGTTCTGGCTGTCCTCCACGAGCGGGATGACCTGACCGCCCGCCCCGCCCGGCGCGGTGCGAGCGGCGTCCCACGAGGCCTGCGGGATGAGCAGGTCGGCGACCAGCGTCCACTGACCGATGCGTTCGTCGGGCCAGAAGTCCCGCGTGTTGGGCCACACGCTGAGCCCGAGACCGCGGCTCTTGGCGGTGTCGCTCGGCGCGCCGGCGTTGCGGGGCGGGCTGGTTTTGTAGACGCCGTCCGTGCCCGCGAGCGGGCCCGAACCGATCGGAGGCAGGCCGAACGAAGTGATCGTTCCGAACTGTGACTGCGCCTGGGTGACGCCGGTCGGCGTCGCGGGCGAAGGGAGCGTGTCTTCGGCGCCGACGCCGCCGAGGATCGCCCCGAAGGCCGGATCGTCGAGGTACCGCATCTTGGACGGACCCGAGGCCGGGAACGCGCCCGACTCCTTGACCGATTGCAGGCCGCCCTCGAACTGCCACTCGGAGACGACCGGCGCGGGGGGCGTCCAGGTATTGAACACCGCACCGCCGCTGTCGATCGCCAGGCCCACAAACGTCGGACGGACGATGTCGATGACCGAAGCCTGGCCGCGACCGTTCGAGAGCAGTTCCTGCTTGAAGGTCAGGCTCAGGGTCAGCCCGCTGAACGTGCCCGCGAGGGTCTCGCTGTCGAGCACCGTCGGGAGTGTGCCGCTGGGATTGCGCATCGCCCCGTGGAGCACGCGCTGCCCGCCGATGAAGAATCCGTTGAGCACATCCCCCAACGGACGCGGGGTGCTGCCGATCGCGATCACCCCGAGGAACCCCGTGCCGTGGACGATCGGGTTGAACGAGAACTGGTAGCCGGTCGCGGGGAAGATCGTCACGCCCTCCGGCGACGTGCGCACGATGTTGGGCGTCGAGCCGGTGCTGGGCACGCTCGCCCCGGCGCAATCCACCGTGATGGAGTTCGATTGACCGAGCGCGGGAGCGGTCGCGAAACCCACCGCCGCGGCCATCGCGGAAACGAACGGAACCAATCCGCTCTTGGTCTGGGCGGCGAAACGAGGACTCTTGCGCATGGAACCGCTCTCCTGGCGTGCGTTACGTCCGGCGCATCCGTTCGATGAAAACGGACCGCTCCGGATCCGGGCGGTTCGCGGATCGGCCGCGAGAAGCCTCGCCCGAAGGGGAGGTCAGCCTACCAGAACCCGGTTCGGCGGCCAAGAAAATCCGACATTCCGATGGGCATTCAGTGATAAACTGCACCCATGCCGTGTCCACGCGCCAGCGCCGGGCTCCGATCACCGGGCGTTCGCCCCGCCCGCCGCCCCGCCTTCACGCTGATCGAACTGCTCGTGGTGATCGCGATCATCGCGCTGCTGGTCGGGCTGCTGCTCCCGTCGCTTTCGAAGGCCCGCGAATCGGCGCGGCGTGCGCGGTGCCTGTCGAACGCCCGCCAGCTCGCGCTCGCGTGCAACGCGTACGCCAACGATGTGAAGCAGGGGTACTTCATCCCGACGCTCTACGACTGGGAGGACAACATCGGCTGGCTCTTCCCGGAGTACATCTCGTCCTACGACGTCGCGATCTGCCCGTCGACACGGAACCGCATCCGCGCGAATCTGATGATGAGCGACGAGTTCGGCGCCGACGCGATCGCCCCTTACACACGCGACTTCATCCGCGACACGTTCCTGGCGGCGCGCGACAAGGACGACGACAGCGGCGGACACTCCTACGAGATCCGCTCGTGGTTCTATTTCGGAAAGTACCCGGACGGCTCGACGGTGTGCGCGCCGCCGTCGTCGAGCGTCGGCTCTCAACTCGGCTGGGACCCGGCGATCGCCCCGGACCTCTTCGACCTGCACACGCGCAACGTTGTCAAGACCCTGGCGAATACGCAGTTCCCCGATCGCTGCTACCTGGCGATCGACAACGACAACGATCAGTCCGTCATCGCCGGGATCGGTCGACCCGACGGCATCAACAACTGGCCCGACCCGTGGAACAACCACGGCAAGGACGGGTACAACATCTCGTTCGTCGACGGGCACGCGTCGTTCTTCAAGTCCGACGCCTCGCTGATCAAGATGTACCTCGACACGCACGACGAGCCGCCGAGCAACTACCAGAACGTCTCGCCCTATCGCCAGCGCGGCTTCTCGTGCGAGGGGGCGAGCGGCGCCGAGTACTACCTGCCGTAGCTTTGGCGAAGGGTGCGGGTCACCGGGCGATGGCGCCGCCCGGTCGCGACCAGCACGAACCGATCTCGGGACAGATGATCCGGTCCGCGTCCGGCCCCGCGGCACGACGGAGGCGCTGCATCGGCTCGCCCAGAGGCTCCTCGCTGAGACGAAAAGTCGAGTGGTGCATCGGCGCGAGGCGCCGGGCGCCCATGCCGCGGAACATCGCCCACGCCTGCTCGGGCGTGGCGTGGGCATCGTGCCACGGGTCGTACGCCCCGATGCCGAAGATCGCCAGATCGACGGGCCCCACCCGGTCGAACGAGTCGGTGAGCGCGGTGTCTCCGGCGAAGAACGCCCGCTTTTTGCCCTCCCCGGCGCGATCGGACTGCACCACGTACGCGTTCCACTTGCGGAAGTGGTCGATCGCGGTGCGCGCGCCCCAGTGCGCCGGCTTGACCGCGTCGATCGTCAGTCCGGCGGCGCGGACGGTGTTGTTCCAGTCCACCTCGACAATCCTGCCGAACCCCGTCCGCGGAACCAGGCGCGAGGTGTTCCTCGCGGTAACGACCGTCGCTCCGCGCGCCGCCCCCCGCGCGAGTTTGGCCAGCGACGGCCGGTCGAGGTGGTCGAAGTGGGCGTGCGAGAGGAGCACGAGATCGATCGGCGGCAGCGAGCCGACGCTCAACGCGGGACGCGCCAGCCGCGAGAGCCCGAACGTGATGCCCCCTGCCGGCACCAGACCCTCGAGGTTCACGGTCATGCCGATTCGTTCGCTGAAGACCGGGTCGGTCAGCACCGTCTTGCCGCCGATGTGCAGCAGCATGGTCGCGTGCCCGATCCACATGGCGCCCAGTTCGTGCGATCCCGCTCGGGCCGCCCACTGCCGGGCGTGCTCGCAATCCGGCGCATCTTCAGGCGCACGCCGCGCGGCCCGCACCGCTTCCATGACCTCACGTGTGTACCGCTTGAACCCGCTGCGTGCGCCCGCGGTCGCGCGACCCGCCAAGGTCCGCGCAGGTCGGGCGTGTGCGTCCGCGGCATCGGGCAGTCTGCCTTCGATTTCGCCTGGGTGCTCACGCGTCAAGGCGGGCGCCTCCTGGTCCCCTGGGTCGAGCGCCGGACCGGCACATACACCGATCGACTTCCCTTCTACGTTCATCGGCCCCGGGGCGTTCCCCCCAAAGATGTTTCCATCCGCCAACCCCGCAAGGGGCCCTCTTGTGGGAGTTTATGGGCCGCGGGCCTGTCGACTACTTCGCCCTCTTGGGGTCGAGCGCTTTGCGGAGGCCTTCACCCATGAAGTTGAGCGCGAGCAGTGTCACCCCCAGGAACGCGCAGGGGAACAGGATCAGCCACCAGTGGCTGCGGTACGCGTTGAGCTCGCTCAGTCCCTCCGCCGCGAGATTGCCCCAACTCGGCATGGGCGGTGCGACGCCGATCCCGAGGAAGCTCAGGAAACTCTCCTGCAGGATCGCCTGCGGCACCGTGAGCGTCGCGTAGACGACGATCGGTCCGACGAGGTTCGGCAACAGGTGGCGCAGAAAGATCCCGCGCGTCGAGACACCCATCGCACGCGCCGCCTCGACGAACAACTGGTTCTTCAGGCTCATCACCTGCCCGCGGATGACCCGGGCCATGGTCAGCCAACTCACCCCGCCGATGGCGACCAGCAGCGTGATCAGCCGCACGGTCTGGACCCACTGCGGTGAAATCCCGCCGCGGGCCTGGACGCGGTCGAGCACCGAGTTCACGGCGACCGAGAGCAGCACGACGAGCAA